>CASBRD010000098.1 GCA_949128025.1 Oscillatoriales cyanobacterium PMM_0008
AAGCCATAAATCTGGGGTAGGGGCGAAGCATTCGGGCATATAATTTATTGGTTAAAACCGAAGATTTACTACCCGAATGCTTCGCCCCTACTGCCCTAATCGCCTTGGCGGTTGCTATATCATGTCCGGTCGATTAACCATAGTTAAATATTTGGTATGTTGTTGCGCTTTAGCGCTATCTTAAAGAGCGCTGAAGCGCAACAACATACCTGACAAAGTTTTATCATGGGCGATCGATCGGACATGATATCATTTGTTTTCCCTAGCGATTAGCCCAAGAAAAAGATACCCTGATTGGTATCTTGATCGACTTGCTGTAGAGATTGCACACCTTCTACTAGAGCCACCAAATCTCCCGTATTGGTAGAGATACTCACACCAGAAGCCCTGTTTCCTGTCACAGCAAACGAACCAGCATTGAGAACGTAGTCGTTCGCCGTTCCAGTTAGCTGGATAGAATCTTTGGAGCGTTCAAAATACTTGATGTAAGCGTAGTCGCCATTTGCTCCCCCCACATATAACCTTTGGGCAACTGGATTCGCGCCTGTTCTGCCAAAGCCTAATATGAAGGCATCGTTCCCTAGTCCACCAATCAGCATATCTGTTTCGCCGACTCCGAGACTGGTCGGTCTGGGGTCGGGGGCTCCCCTGACTGCGAAAACGTCCAACCCCACTCCCACGATGCCGGTGATCGGCCCATTACCAGTAACAATATCATTGCCATTGGTTCCAGAGGACAGAGCCAATCTGTTTTCAAATTGTCCTGTGCGGATGTAGTGAGCTTCGGCAGATGGGAACTGTCTGGAGGCAACTAAAGGCCCGACATCGGGATAAAGCGATAAGTAATAATCTTCGTTGAAGCCGCTGCTGGTGGGAACAACAGGTGCGCCGGGACGACGTTCGGCTTCTCCGTACAAGATGAAGTGTTGCAAACCGGAACGTAAAGATCCTGCTGCGACAGCGTTCCTGATATCGGTGTTAGCCGCTAAATACTGGGCTTCGTTCCAAAGCGGTGAGACGAGAACGCGGCCTTCATTTATACCAGAGCGTTGAAAATGCTCCAATCCGGAAACAAGCGCTCCGGAGGCGACGGCTGCCCTGATATCGGAGTAACTGTTGAGGTAGAAGGTTTCGTCAAAGATGGCATAAGTCATTATTTTGGTTCCCCTGATTTGATAGTTGAGGTTGTTTTGCGATCGCTCAAAGCCTTGACGGTAAATACTCAGTCCATAGTTCCAAAAAAAGTCCCAAGGATGACAGTACTACTAAGTAGCGCGATCGCACCTCATCCACTAGATCCATGCGATCGGGTGACTTGCTTGGCAAATTTCATCCAGTTTACTCTTCAGTTGGGATGATGTTGCACAACCAGTACTACCAAGAAAATGGTATTGTTCGTAATCAAAAGCTGTGCAATAACCTCAATGTTACTTTCTGAACCCAAAGCGATCGTCGATACCTGGTTTCAAACCCTTTTTACCCAAGGTAAAGAAGAAATTTTAGACAACCTAGTTGCCCCTGGCTTCATTGCACACGGTCAGGGCAATGCTGTCGATAACTTTGGAATTGAGGATTTTAAGGCGTGGTTGCGCTGGTATCGAGCCACTTTCACAGATCCAGAATGGACAATTCACGATGTCATTACCTCACAAGATAAAATTGTAGTACGCTACTCCGGTTGGAGTACTTACCGAGGTGGATTACTCGACATTCCTTGCAGGAATCAGCGGGTGTTAGAAACGGGAATTATGATTTTCCTGATTCTGAATGGTAAAGTTCAAGAACTTTGGTGCGAAATGAGTGACTTGCAAGTTGTGCAACAACTGGGGGCATTTCCGGCACTGAAATAGATAAGTACTTAGGCTTTAATGTTTGCTCCACCATTCACGACATTTTTCACCCTATCGCTGCTGAGAAAGTCATGCGGAAATCCTAACTCAATCTTGCTCACTTCATCTAAATGAGCCAGATGTTCTGGTGAAAGCACAAAATCTAAACATTGGAGATTATCTATAGTCAGTGAGTGCTGCTAATGTCTGAGGTGGCATTGTTTTTTATCCTTAATTAAAAAGATTTACTTCAATTGGTAATCTTGATTGTACTCGACTAACTCGATTTCGTTTCCGTCGGGATCTGTGACATAAATGCGATGCTTTGTTTCGGGCGCTGTCATAGTATAATACTCAATGCCATGTTTGTCGAGATGTGTTTTCATGGCATCGCCTTCATCAATGACTAATCCAATGTGATTGATGCCGATGTTCTCGTAAATATTATGCACTCGCTCTTCGTTTGGTGTATCGTTGAGTGCTAGATAAAATTGGTTGTCACCAAAGTGCATCCAGCGACTACCATCGTTTACGCCTTCGACGCGCACATACCAATTGGGGAAAATGGTTTGATAGAAATTTTTGGTGGCGTCGATATCTTTGCAGGAAAGATTGATGTGTTCAAAACGAATAAGATTCATTTGTCTGTCCTTATTTTTGCAAAAAGATTTCTCTAGGGTAGGTATTACTTACCTACCTAATATGGTTTGCGCTGTCTTATTTAAATCATAGTCATTATGATTATGAGTTGCAACTGTATGGCGAAGATCGTCTTTATGGACTACTAACTATCGCCGGAACAGTGGAACCCCACCCCCAACCCCTCCCCGCAACGGGGAGGGGAGACTATTACTCCCCCTCTCCGTTGCGGAGAGGGGGTAGGGGGGTGAGGTTTGTCCCGGCGATAGTTAGTAGCCTCTTTATGGAAATTTCATGAAATCCGGCATATTTTGAAGCTTTGGTGAATATTGAGGATTTTATAGGTATAGATAGATGAAATCTGGTAGATTTGTCGAGTTATTAAAGTTTTTCTACTTTTATATCGCAGGAGATCCCCCTAAATCCCCCTTAAAAAGGGGGACTTTGAAAGTTGTGGGTTGGGCCTTGGGAAGGAAACCCAAGGACAAATAGGGAAGGAGCGCTGACTGAGTGGCAAATGTAAAGTTTTGTAACAAAACATCGAGTAGCGCATAAAAGCGGAAGTTCGATCCTGATAGATAAATAGAAGCATAAATTTGCAGGTTCTGGGAGGGTGCAATGTCTGACTTGGATATCGGTATTTTGAATAACAACCAAAGTTATGCGGGTTTCGTTGGCAATTCCGACCCGTTTGACCTCTATAAGTTCAGCTTGAACTCTCCGGGAAAGGTGGGAGTTTCTCTCAACGGACTGAGTGCTAATGCTGACCTAGAGGTACTTGACAATCGGGGTGGTGTACTGTATAATTCTGCGAACGGCGATTTGAGTGATGAAGTAATTGCGATCGACAACTTAGCCGCCGGGAATTATTCAATTCGAGTCAAACAAGTTAGCGGCGATACGAATTACAACCTGAGTTTGACAGTTGGGAATAGTCAAGTTGACCCGATTACGGGATTGAATATTGAATCGGGATATTTTACAGTCGGAGAAACCGGGGAAGTTGGAGTAGATTTTATTAATGATGGTGGCGGATATAAAGGTGAATTAGCCATCTTTAGTTTAGACGGAATGGATAAATTTACCCCCGGTTCCGTAGATTTTATTAAAGAAGCAGCAAATCGATCGCAGAGTAATTCAAACTTAGGTTATATAGCAATTTCCGACCCCAACGAAGCGGCTAAATTTAATGTTGGGTTGGCAAATGCCGATAACGATGGAGAATACAAAGGCATCAAAACCTTTGCGATGAAACCTGGGGATACATTTGGCGTGATGTTAGTGCCAAATGGGAAAGTGCAAGAAGTATTTGATAATCCGAATATTGGTGGTGCAAAACGTCCGTTATTCTCTTTAGTGACAGCGAATCCCAACGAAGCTTTTCATGTCGGACAAATTGCCGATATTAATGGGACGGGTAGCGCATTTGCGATCGAAGATCTGCGCGTCGATACCGGAACGGATAAAGATTATAACGATGTAATTTTTAGGTTAACTGGTGCGACGGGAAAAGCAGTTAATTTGGATGAGGTGATAGATCCTGCTAAAGATTGGCGGGATTCTAATTTGGGTAAGGATTTGATTGATTATGTGAAAGCAGAATCACCTGTGAATCCACCACCAGTAATCGATCCGGGAACACCTGTTACTCCACCAGTAATCGATCCGGGAACACCTGTCACTCCACCAGTAGTCGATCCGGGAACACCTGTTAATCCGCCACCAGTAGTCGATCCGGGAACACCTGTCACTCCGCCACCAGTAGTCGATCCGAGAACACAGATCGATCCAAATCAACCTTTAATTGGTGTAATTGATACTGGATTTAGTGGGAATAATCCCGATCTTGATTATCGCCGATTCAAGTTGGGAAGCGATCGCATTTCCAATGACGGTAATCCTTTCCTATCTCCGGGTGAAGGAAACGAACACGGAACTCATATTTTAGGATTAATTGCTGCTACCCAAGGTAATGGTATTGGGATTGAGGGTATTAACGATAAAGCACCTATTTGGTTGGGGCGTGCGGTAGGTGGTGGAAATTGGGCTGATTCGCTGTCCGAATTTGTGGGTACGGCGAAATACTCTGGATACAAAAATGCCGTTGTTAATCTCAGTTTAGATTTAACGCAAGTTAATCCCGATGGTACTGTTACTACGCGATATGAGTTAACGCCAAAAGAACGGGAAGCGATCGAATTTGCGCGTCAGAATCATGTCCTAATTGTCACCGCTGCTGGTAACGATGGCGGCGTGATGTCGGTTTTGGGGCAAGCATCCCAGGAGTTTGACAATATTATCACTGTTGGCGCATCGAATGAGTTCGATCGGGCCAATTATTCCAGTTATGGTGCCGGTTTGGATATTGTAACTGAAGGTGGCACAATCGATCAACCCGTAACTTCCACAGTTGGAAGTAGCGTAGGTAAAATGGCAGGAACTTCCGTCGCAGCAGCGAAAGCGACGGGTGTAGCATCTTTAGTATGGGCGGCAAATCCCAATCTTAACTTCAAGCAAGTAATTTCAATTCTCGAATCTACAACTACAGATTTGAAGACACTAGGATGGGATGGAGAAACGGGATTTGGATTGCTTAATTCAGCAGCAGCAGTAGAATTAGCTAAGAAAACAGCAGGGGAAAATTACACGCCAGAAGCTTGGGTAGCACCATTAATTTGGGATGGTGAAGGTAAAGTAACGCCAACAGAACGTGCGGCGCAAGGTGGGATTTCAATTGCTACAGCAACTCAATTTTCACCTTCTTTTTCCGATAACGATAAAGTTGACTCGATAACTCCTCAAAAATATTATCAATTTACAGTCAATGAACCAGGTTATGTAAGCTGGACACTTACTCGCACTAATGGTAGCAACGAGTTTCCTGGTGCAACGCTGGTGAAAGCAGATGGTACTCCCGGACGCTTTAAATTTGTACCGGGCGGGGCTATCCTTCGTGGTTCTGTTGAAGTTGAAGGCCAAACCCCGCCTATCTCAATAACAGATGGCGTATTTGTTGACCCCGGAACCTATTATTTGAAACTTCGGGGTGGCGATAACAACACTGTTCAAAACTACAATCTTTCCAATCAGTTTATTTCCGATTCAGTCAGTACATTTCAGACACCTGTCAACTACTCAACGACACCCTATTCTGACTTTGATCCAGACATCCAAAGTAAGGCATTCAATGGGTCTTCCGCTACTGGTTTGAATGTATCCGGTCAAGTTGAATATGAATTCGGGGGAGATTTGAACAAGCGGATTGCCAAATATGGGTTAGAAGTGAAAGAAACAGGGAAACTGAATCTAAATGTACTTTCTCCCAATGGCAAAGTTGAAGTTAGAGTTGAGAAATTTATTGGTAGTGAAGATAAAACTGAGGAGTTGGCTTATTACAACTTCACTGGTAACTCAGACTACCCACGTGAAATAACTCTGAATAAAGGGCGATATCAGATTGAGGTAAAAGCGAATGGCGATCAAGTTACTGGATATCAAATTCTACAACTACCTTACACTCTCACGGGGGTATTCTCGCGACTTGCACCTAAACCTGGAGAAGCGAATGTTCCTATTGCTGCGGGTAATTTTATCAAGACGGTGACGAGTAATGGGGTGGATACTCATTACTACAACAATGGAAATTTGAGCGTTCAGCCGAAAGGATACTCAACTTGGTACGCATCTGGTACGGGTACTGCGATTCCGATTCTCGGTGGTACTATTACTCCGATCGAAGATACGATTAAAAAGTATTCGTTTGAGTATTACTACGGCAACGGACTCTTTCAAAACGGGCAATATTCCGGGGGCGGAGATTATTACAAGGGCTATGCCTACGCTCAAGAGGGGACTTACTTCAAAGACCAGATAATTGCTCAACCAACCTTAAATTCTAGCGGCAATAAAGGGTTTTACAAAATAACCGATGCTTCCATATCTGGTAGCGTTTCAGATGTTGGAAATGTCTACATCACTTCTTACAGCGACAACGATACTAGCAAAGGAATCTTTAAGCCTCTCAACTTTGATGAAGCTTTGACAAATCAAGGATTAGGCAAGGAATACGGCTACATTGGGAGTAAACTTTTCGACAAAAACATCGAATTAGATTTGAGTGATCCCGATGGGAATACTTCGATGTCTACATCTGAATATTTACTAAATCAAACACTTTCAGGAAAATCGATCGGTGGTGGATTCGATCGACAAGATTATTACCGTTTCAGCCTCGATCGAATTAACGATGTTTTCATTCTGTTGAACGGACTGACTGCAAGTAGTGGTTTCTCGGTCATTCAAGACCTGAACAATAACGGACAATTTGAGCCTAATGAAAGTTTAGGTGTTTCCAGTGGAAATACAACAACACAATGGATGAGAACCACGTTTACTGCTGGTGATTATTACGTTCGTGTTTTCCCCGATAATCCGAATGATTTGAATGGAAAGACCAATTACAATCTCAAGATTTCTGCAAGTCCCGAACTTCCTGGGAATACGCTTGGACAAGCCTATAATGCTGGGATTTTAAATAATTACTATGGCGGCTACCCAAAAAACTTTACAGGTGTTCTGAGAACTAATCACGATACCGAAGATTACTATCAGTTCCAACTAGACAAACGCAGCAATGTTTCATTGACGCTAGATGGTTTGAATACGACTCGATTAGGAAGTGTCGGGACAGAGATAACCCCAAATACGCTTCTCCAACTAATTCGCGACACCAACAACAACGGTCAAATTGATGCAGGTGAGGTGCGGGAAAGTGTATCAGCTAATCCTACTACAACGGGGTCAATAAACAAGAGCTTGGGAGCAGGTAATTATTTCGTGAAGGTTTATCCAGAAGGTTCTAACCCTGTTAATACTTCATACGTCCTAACTATGTCTGCTCAAGCTAGTCCAATTCCTACAAATCATTGGAATGCTAGTTTCATTAACCGTAATTCTGACAATGTAGCAGATTTCAATAGCTATAATTTCAGCAATCCTGCGGCAGTTTTGGATCTGGGTTCGCAAAAGGATGGAGATGGCAAAATTCACTTGTACAAAGAATTTGGTGGGAATAGTCCCGCTGCCAACGTGCAAAATGATAATTTTGCGATGGATGCAACTACTAATGTATACCTAGATGCTGGTATACTTTACAAAGTTACGACTAAATCAGATGATGGAACGCGATTCTTATTAAAGAATCTTAGAACTGGCGAAGTTAACAATATTGAACAGCTAGGCGGTTGGAGTGATGGGGATTGGCGCGTTCGGAGTTCTGTCGAACCTGCCAAGACAATTTACTTCAAAGTACCTGAACCGGGTGCTTATGTTTTCGACGTTCAGTATTATGAAAAACTTGGTGATGCAAAAGTTGATGTTACTTTAGAACCACATCAGCCGTTCCCAGCCAACACGAATACCTCAGTAGAGTGGCACTCTGAATTCTTTTGGTGGGATCGGACTAAAGGAGATAAACCTCCTGTAGACTTTTCGACTGACCGTTCTAATGTAATAGGATCGATCGATCAGGGGTCTAACGATCTCGGTGGCGGCAAGAAGGGTATTAATTTTGATTGGGATAATGGTCTTCCCAAGAATAAAGACAATAATATTGATGACCGCTTACCCGGTGACTATTTTGCCATCAGTAGCTATACCCAAGCCCATTTTGATGCAGGTAAGAAGTATCGCTTCACAGTGAGAGGAGACGACGGATTCAAACTGCTTGCTAAAAACACGGTTTTACCAGACAACGATCCTAATAAGTGGGTTTATATTACGCCCAAGGATCAATGGCAGCAATCTTACGGAGAAACGGTTTATGAGTTTACATTGCCTGAGAGTGCCCGCAGTGGTGGGTATGACCTCCACTTCCACTTATATGAACAAGGTGGAGATGCTAATTTCAACCTTTCTTGGGAAGAGGTTCCGCCTCCGCAAAAACCAGATATCAAAATCGAATTAGTCGATCACTATGGGCAATTTACCTCTTCGCAATGGGCAAAGATTCAACAAGCTGCCGCTAACTGGGAAAAAATTATTACAAAAGACAAAGACTCCAGTGGCATTTTGAGAATTTCAGTTAATAAAGGTCAAACTCAAGAACCAGGATGGTTTGCTGATACCTGGGAGGATAAAGCTTTTAACTATCGGACTAATTTTAACCAACCAGATGTCGATCTAGATGGAGTCGATTATCACAACAATATTCGATTCAACGCCAGTAAATTATCTGAGGCCGAAAATAATAATCTTCTAGTCCGGGTGGCAATGCACGAAATTGGTAATGCGTTGGGACTTCCTGATGATAATGGTAGTCCGAACCTAATGCACCATAAAGACCTCAATGGCATAATCACTGAAACAATGTACAGCAGGTTGGAAGAGCGCGGTTATAGTGTCGATCGCAATGCTGTTGTATATTGGGAAGCAAGTAACAATTCTGGTGATGGTAATTCTGGTGGCGACAGTCCCGGTGGTGGTTCAACTCAACCAACTATCGGCATTCCGGTCAACTTCAACTCATCTTTATATACTACCGATAACAAGTTTTGGCTAGCTGGTTATGGTGGCCCCAACTGTACGTGGTATGCAAACGGTCGCCTGAAAGAGCTAGGCTACCAAGCAAGCGTTTTAGATGGAATGTTGGGTAATGCTTACCAGTGGGATGATGACGCTCCAGAAGCAGGTGCTACTGTTTCCAATCAAGCTCAAGTTGGTGCAATTACCGTATGGGAACCTTATCACGGTGGAGCAAAAGAACTCGGTCATGTCGCAGTAGTTGAGCAAGTCAACTCAGATGGCTCGATTTTAATCTCAGAATCGAACTGGCTTGACCAAATGTACCATACTCGCACTATTTATCCGAATAGCGCTCAATGGCCCGATCATTTCATTGTGGTTCCCAAAGTAGGCGGTACTGTTAATCCCGGTGATGGTAATCCTGGTGATGGTAATCCTGGTGATGGCAATCCTGGTGATGGTAATCCTGCACCAACACCTAAAGACGAATTTTTCTCGATTGGAACATTAGGAGAACTTTGGGGTGCTGGCAATAGAGTAAGTTCAACTAATCGCAATGACTACTACTCTTTCAACATTGATAAGCGAAGCAATTTGCGGGCTGATTTCAACGCTATTGACACTCATGCACGCCTATCTATACTTGGAGTTCCCAAACAAATAGATACATCTTCGGGGTCTGCTAGTTGGATTTTAGAACCTGGGAACTACCAAATCAAAATTGAAGATACAAGTGGAGATACCGATTATAATTTCAGTTTGCATCGTGTTAATTTGGCAGAAACTGTTACAGAAAAAGGACTAACAAGAGAATGGAAGAATGATTGGTTTAATACGGGTTGGCACGATGTTAAAAATAGCGAGCATTCTGGAGAAGTAAATCTCTATCGCTATGACAGCAATCCGCGAAATTATCAAGGTATAGAACCTGAAAAAGACACCATCATAGTAGTTCATGGTCGTGGTGACAGCAGCGAAGGAGGCAACATAAAAACTCTACTGAAGACAGCAGCCACCGAATATGAACCTAAAGGCTATCAAGTTTTAGCTCTTGATTGGAAATATCTAGCCGACGACAAGGCTGATACACCTTATACGGCGGCTCTTGCAATTAATCCAGTTGCTGATTGGGCAGTAAAGACCCTCAACAAGCTGAAAATAGGTGCTGAAAAGATATCTCTGTTCGGTCACAGTTTGGGATCTTATGTTAGTGCAGAAATTGGACAATTATTCAAGGATCAGGATAAAAATGATCTTAATGATTTTGGAGTCAAGAATCTTGTTGCACTCGACCCAGCTTTTCCCGGTCAAAACTATGATGTTGATGGAAATATACCAGGTTTTCAAGGGGTAAAGAATTTTAAGGACGTAGCTAAACGGTCACTTGCATTTGTTGTCAAAGATGCACCTACACAAGGTGGTTTGGCAGGGGATGGTCACACAGCAAACAAAGCCAATGATTCTTTAGTGATTCAGTATGACGGAGATTACATTTCTAAAAAAGGATATAATCCTATCTGGAATTGGAAGGAATATGTAGCAGAAAGAGCAGGAGAAGAGCATAATTTTACTGTCAATGTCTTCGCAGATGCCCTGTCTAAAAAAGACCTAAAACTAGAGGATAACCTGGCTTTACCAAGCGATCTCTGGAAAGATAAGTACGGAGATGAGGGTAACCGCATACAGTGGACTGGTACTCATGAAGGCCGCGTTACTGCAACAAGAGATGGCAAAATTAAGGAACTAGCCTACGTTAATGGTTCTAGTTGGTGGGATGGGGATCACGAGACTAAGACTTGGGGTTAGGGAGTTTAGTAAAATATCAAAACTCAGCATCGCCTCATTTTACTGCGATGCTGACAGACTACAATAGGCTTCAATTCTTTGAGTTCAGCAATTTATGAAAGCAATACAATATTTATGGAATCCCAACCTTTCCTTACCATTGACAACCAGCCTATATCCTTAGCCAAAGCTATTGGTTATCTTCGTAGTACAGGTGATTTTCAACCATTTCTCCTAAAAATCATTCGCCAGCATCTCCTAGAAACAGAACTACAAACCCGTGATGATCTGGAAATTGACTCTACCATCATCGAACAGGCTGTCATCGATTTTCGGTTAGAGAATCAACTTAACGACCCCGATCGCTTTCAAGAATGGCTCAACGCCAAAGGCATCAACTACACCGACTTCCATTATCAAATTGCCGCTACGTTGAAAATAGAAAAGCTCAAAGCAGAGGTGACAGCACCAAAAATAGAGGAATACTTCAACGCCAATAAAGCCTTACTCAACCAAGTAGTTCTCTCGCGCATTGTCGTCGCAGATCTAGACTTTGCGCTGAGTCTCAAGAGTCAAATTCTGGCAGACCGTAGCCGCTTTGAACCCTTAGCCAGAGAACATTCCCTCACTGACGATCGCTTAGTTAGCGGTATCATGGAGCCAGTTAGCCTGGGACAAATTCCTAACGAGATACGAGAGTACGTCGCCAGTGCTAAACCAGGCGAATTAATTGGCCCACTGGAAATTGACAGACGCTACGCTTTGCTGCGCGTCGAGCAAATTCTCCCCGCATCCCTGGAGGGGTCAATGAAACGGGAACTGCAAAATCAGCTATTTGAACAATGGTTGCAAGAAAAGGCGCAGAAACTGACTATCAAAATGCACATTGAGTGATGGGGGTGAGAGTGCGATCGTTATTTGGGGATGTGGGTGTTGGTGGGATGGGAGTGCGATCGTACTTTTGGAATTGGAGAGTGCGATCGCTCGTTATCTTCAATACCAGTCCGCGATCGCAAGTCCTGAAACTCTCGAAAACTCCTTGACATTGTGAGTAACAAGAGTTGCTTGCAAAGAAGCGGCTGTCCCTGCAATCAAAACATCGAGCGGTCCGATGGGAGTGCCTTGTTGCTCTAATTGAGCGCGGATTGTGGCAGCCGCAACAGCAGCATCGCGATCGAAAGGAATAAGATTAACTCGGCTCAAGAATTGCTGAAGTTGTTGTGTGCGTTTTGCAGGCGCAGTAGATTTAGCAATACCAACTTGCAATTCAAACAGAACGATCGCGGAAATGCCAATTTCTTGAGGAGGTACATTAGCAAGGTTCTGGGCAACTTTTCCTTGTCCTTTGAAGTAATAGATTAATGTATTTGTATCCAAAATGTGCATCTAAAAACTCTCCCGCAAAATGTCTTCCCCCGACTCGGTACGAATCTCCTCCAGAGTAGGAAAGTCATCTGCCCACGCTCCAGCAAGCGAATAAACCAATTCCTCCCAGGAAGTTAAAGAATCTACTGTATCGGTGGATTGGTTAGCATTCAGGTACTTGGCACGAATAAACTCAGCAAAAGTGAGAATTTCCCTAGCTTGGTTTTGGGGAAGGCTTTTGACGATCGCGTAGATTTGTTCAATAACAGTCATAATTGGATTATAGACAAAGTTCAGCTTATCTTTATTTTAGTAATTATAGTTCATTGAGCCGCCCTTTTTCGGATCTAAGTGCTGATGGGAATGAGAGTGCGATCGTACTTGTGGGGATGGGAGTGCGATCGCTCTTTTTCGGATGTTCGTGCTGGTGGGGATGGGAGTGCGATCGTACTTTTGGGATGTGGGTGCTGGTGGGGATGGGAGTGTGATCGTACTTTTGGGATGTGAGTGCTGGTGGGGATGAGAGTGTGATCGTACTTTTGGGATGTGAGTGCTGGTGGGGATGAGAGTGTGATCGTACTTTTGGGATGTGAGTGCTGGTGGGGGTGAGAGTGCGAGCGCTTCTTTTTTCTATGGAATATTAAAAAGCGATCGCTTTCCAAAATCAAAGTGCGATCGTACTTTTTAGGATGTGAGTGTTGGTGGGGGTGCGAGTGCGATCGCCCAAATTATCGCTATGTATGTTAGAATTAGTTTTAACTTGTATTCACTATAAAAAAACAATGAGCATGGTCATTTCTGAAGATATTGTAAAAGCAAGTGGATTATCAGAAAAAGAATTAATTTTAGAACTGATTATCCTCTTGTTTCAGAGAAAAAAGATTAGTATCGGTAAAGCATCCCAACTTGCTCAAATGCCTTTACTGCAATTTCAACATGAATTAGCTATCAGAAAAATTCCGATCCATTATGATGAAAGTGATTTAGAAATTGACTTAAAAAACTTACAAATTATCTAAATTTTATGATAATTGTTAGCAACACTTCACCCATAACTAATCTATCTGCTATAGGAAAACTCCACCTATTACAACAAATTCATGGGGAAATTATCATATCATCAGCCGTTTTTGAAGAATTAACCCAATGGGGAGATTCTATACCAGGAGCAAAAGAAGTAAAAACATCTAATTGGATTCAAGTGAAACCAATTAACAATATGGGTTTAGTACAGACATTAAAAAACCAATTAGATGAAGGAGAATCTTCTGCGATAGCCTTAGCATTAGAATTAAATGCAGATTGGTTAATTATAGATGAACAATTAGGCAGACAAATAGCAATTGAACATAACTTAAAAATAACAGGAATTTTAGGAATTCTGATTGAAGCAAAACGTCAGGGATTCATTCCATTAGTTAAACCCATTCTTGATGATTTAATAAACATAGCCAAATTTTGGGTTAATCCCTCTCTTTATAATCGTATTTTATCAATTGTTCGAGAATCATAGTGATCGCACTTTTGAGGATGAGAGTGCTGGTGGAGATGAGAGTGCGATCGCGCTTTTTGGGATGTGAGTGCTGGTGGGGGTGCGAGTGCGATCGTCTTTTTTGGGATGTGAGTGCTGGTGGGGGTGAGAGTGCGATCGTGTTTGTGGAATTAGAGAGTGCGATCGTTCTTTTGGGGATGTGAGTGATGGTGGGGATGGGAGTGCGATCGTCAGTGCGGATACGAAATAGCGATCGTCTTTTTTCATAATAGCGATCGTACTTGTGGGATTAGAGAGTGCGATCGTCAGTGCGGATACGAAATAGCGATCGTGTTTTTTCATAATAGCGATCGTGTTTGTGGGATTGGAGAGTGCGATCGCCAGTGCGGATACGAAATAGCGATCGTTATTTTTTCATAATAGCGATCGGGTTTGTGGGATTAGAGAGTGCGATGGTTAGTGCGGATACGAAATAGCGATCGCCTTTTTTCACCATAGCGATCGATCGCACTCAACTTAAGTTTAATCCGTTGAATCTGATTCCAGAAATAAATCCATCTCAACTCGAAAAAACTCAGCTAGTTTTCTTGCTTCATCATGCTTAATCGGTCTTTTATTCATCAAAATTTCTGAAACGGCTGTCTCTGAACCTAAAATGGGTATCAAGTCAGACTCTTCTAAATCCCTTGCATCCATTAAATGTTGCACCATTGAAATAGAATTGACTGTAGAAATAGGATAGTTTTCCTCTTCAAACTTCTCAATCAGTACGAGTAAAAGCTCCAAAAAAACCTCTTCCTCCACTGTGCGTGGCGAACGGTGTTCAAGTTCTTGTGCAAGAGCAATTGCTCTAGCATTTTCAGCCTCGGTCACGATCGGTTTTGGTTGATGGCGAACTAATAGTTCTGTATAAGATTTGGCATCAAAAGTACGGGTCATTTTTCCACTCATCCTTGTCATATTCTGCGTGAGTTAGAACGTATTTGACGTAGATTCTTTGAGAAACATAAACAAGATCGACAATTAGCCGATATCGGTTTCCTTTAATATTGAAAACTGTGAAGTTTCCCACCGCCTCGGCTTTGGGGTAAATCTGCTGAACATCAAGCAAGTTCTGCCATGTCGCTTTACTTGCTACTCTATACCAAGCATAAAGGGCTTCCTTTGCATCTGTATGTTCCTCACTAAATTCCCGAAGGATTTTTCGGCTAATGACACGCATCACACCAACCTTTTCAATCGCACCACCATCTCTATTATCTTGCTTGTGTACCGCAATACTCAAATTTAGTGCTGGTGGGGGTGAGGGTGCGTTCGCGTTCGCGTAGCGGCGCGGATGCGCTCAGCGTGGCGTTAGCTATATCGTGTTTGGGTATGGATGTGGGTGCGAACGCGAGTGCGTGCCGTAGGCGATCGTGCTTGTTGAATTGGAGAGTGCGAACGCGAGTGCGTGCCGTAGACAATCGTTTTTGTCAAATTACAGAGTGCGATCGTATTTGGGGAATTGGAGAGTGCGATCGTTAGTGCGGATACGAAATAGCGATCGCCTTTTTTCACAATAGCGATCGGGTTTGTGGGATTGGAGAGTGCGATCGTACTTGTGGGATGTGGGTGTTGGTGGGGATGGGAGTGCGATCGTGTTTTTGGGGTGAGAATGTTGGTGGGGATGGGAGTGCGATCGTACTTGTGGGGATGTGAGTGATGGTGGGGATGGGAGTGCGATCGTGTTTTTGGGGTGAGAATGTTGGTGGGGATGGGAGTGCGAT
>CASBRD010000099.1 GCA_949128025.1 Oscillatoriales cyanobacterium PMM_0008
ATCTAAAAAGGCTTCCAGCTTAAATAAAGTCATGCCTATTCTATGATCTGTAACCCTACCCTGGGGGAAATTATAGGTTCTTATTCTCTCACTTCTGTCCCCAGTCCCCACTTGACTCCGGTCTTGTCGCACAAGAATTGCCCCAGCTGTATTCTGTGGGTAAGCAATAAGATGGGCTGACCTCTTTTTTTCGCTTCTTCTACTAACGGTAAGAGTGCGGTCGTTTTTCCTGTGCCTTTGGCAGACTTGACCCCAATCAATCCAGATGTGGGAAAAGGCAGTTTTTCTAGGTAGGGACAGTTGAGCGATAATGCTTGAGGATATGTTAGCTCTGTGTGGGGTTTGGTTTTGGCAATATCGGTTTCTAAGTCGGCGCTAGCTTGATAAACCAACTCGAATGCAGCAGCACCTTGAGCAACGATAAATTCATCAACGCCTTTTTCTAATCCGGTCAGCCGGATTACTTTGACGCTGCAACCTTTTTCTTCTAGGAGTTTACCCAATTGAGCGATCGCATTATTGACTGCTTGGATCGTCTTGGGCTTAGTTTCATAGTCAAAGCAAATATAAAATGTACTTGAACTTTCAGTAAATGGCAGAAAATCTGCGATTAGCTGTCGGCGGGTGACCTTACCTTGAAAGTCTTTCATCACCCGGTAACCGCTGGTAATTCCCGATAATGCTAGAGCAGCATATCCTTGACTCAACAAAGCTGCTGCTTTCTTCGCTCCCTCGCAGATAATCAAAGGAATTTTCGCTTCCACCACCCACTGCCAAAATCCAAGCGCAACACCAGCTTCCGTGATGACGATATTCTCTGGCATAGCAACACCGTAGCGCAAGGAAACCTGCTGCCAGATGTGTAAGGGAACCCGCAAACAAAAAATCCGCGTCGCTGTTTTGGGGGGATGCTCGTACTTAATCGGCTTACCCTTTCTGTTTAGCCTGGGACGGTTTGGCTTATAACACCCCCACTTCATCTCCCGCCAATGGTTGAGAGGGTCTAGTCCCGAACACCACCAACCCCCCGAAGCGACAAAGGTCTGGCTACGAAGCCAGCTTCTGTGTTGTCGCTCAGTATTAGTGCTGGGTATGACAGAGGAGATTAACAGATGCTCTACGGCAGCATCAGCTTCTAGCGAAATGAAATTCAGCGCCGCCAGCTTACAGTCAATGCCGCTGCACGCTAATTCTTGGAAGTGTTCGAGGTCTAAACTGGGTGGACGCATTTGCAGGATTGTACTTCCCTAGAGAAGCCAAGAGAGCCAGGACTTACACAAAATTCCTCATCAGACACTAATGGTAGCGTAGGGTGCTTTGCGACCCACCCTACAGGTAGAGTGAGATGAGGATCTAAAACTCTACCATGCGTTGACGGTGGTAGTAGGGGTAAAAAGATCGCAGCAATCCTGGTAAGTTGGATGTTTGAGCCTCAATCCCAGCCCTTCGACCACTTCCTTGCATCCGATCGTGCTGACCCCGCCAGCTGGCAATGAGGGGTATGAAACCAAAAGTGCTGGAAGAATTTGTTTTTATTAAGCGCCAACTGTGACATGATTAAAGCATATAAGTTTGGTTAAACCTCGTTTTAGGAGAAAAAATCTCCCTGATTGGGGTTTCGCAACTTTATTAAACTCAGTTAAAAGAATAAGTATGTAGTCTTTTTAATTAGGAGAAAGACCATGCTAGTGCAAGTTACAATCGAAAATTTCCTATCCTTTAGGGAAGCGACCACCTTCAGTATGCTAGGTGTAAGCAGTGATATAAATCATGGAGAGCATCTAGCAGTGGATGTAGCAGGTAAAGGGAAGTCACTTCTGCCTATTGCTGCTATTTATGGTGCAAATGCCGCAGGCAAATCTAACCTCATTAAGGCTATTGATTTTGCGAAGGATTTAATCGTTGAAGGAACCCGTAGTGGACAAATTATCCCAGTTTCCCCATTCAAGTTGGGTGATTACAGTAGGAAACACAGCAAATTTGAATTTATATTTACGTATCGAAACACTTTCTATTCCTATGGTTTTACCCTGAATTCCAGCCAAATCTTAGAAGAATGGCTTTATGGTATTCCTCCTCAAAAAAAGAAAGAGGTACTCTACTTTGAAAGAACTACTTCTGAAAAGAGAGAAACAAAAGTAGAGTATGGAGCAACGCTCAAAGGTAGAAGCGAAAAAAATAGACAGTTTCTAGATTTTATTGCCAAAGGAACTCGCTATAACCAGCTTTTTTTAACGGAAGCTGTAGAGCGAAATGTTAAAATATTAACACCTATTGTTGACTGGTTCAAAAGAGTTCTTACTATAATTCCTGCCGAGTCTCGTTATACAGGATTAGAAATTGGAATACTAAGTAGCGAAGAGTTTACCAGCTTCCTTAGCGGATTCCTAAAGTTTGCTGGTACAGGAATTGATTCTATAGGAGTAGATGAAGTCGCGCTAGATTTCGATTATCACTTTCCAGATATGCCCAAAAATATGCACGATGAACTTAATCAACAGCTTACTGAAGCTAGTGAAAACTCTGTGGTAATGATTGAAAATCTCCAGGGAAAACGGTATCTATTTACGAAAGGAGAACAAGAGAAAATAAGTTTAATGCAGCTTAAAACTAAACATCGTCATGAGAAAGGTCAACTTGTTGATTTTTCAATGGATGAGGAATCAGAAGGTACGCAACGTTTAATTAATCTAATTCCAGCTTTATTTATTTTAAATAAAAATCCTGAAAAGGTTATATTCCTAGACGAACTCGATCGTCGCTTACATCCTTTACTATCACGTAAATTTTTAGAATTTTCTCTACAATGTAAAACTGAAAAGAGTAGAAGTCAGCTAATTTTTACAACTCATGATACTAACTTACTTGATTTAGAGCTACTACGTCGAGATGAAATTTGGTTTGTAGAAAAGAATCAACAAGGAGTATCACATCTTTACTCTTTAGCAGAATTCAAGATCAGGCCCGATCTCAAAATTGAGAAAGGATATTTAAACGGTCGATTTGGAGCGATTCCATTCTTTGGTGATATTCGCAGCTTAGGTTGGGTCGATTGTGAAACAGACTCTTCTGCTAATGTTGCAAAAGTTTGATGATAACAATGGGAAAATCCAACCGAACAAAATTAATTGATCGCAGTTATAATACGCGAGATGCACAACTTTTCATCATTGCGACTGAAGGTAAGACAGAAAAGCCTTACTTTGAAATTTTCCAAGATTCGCGTATTAAAGTTGAAGTTCTTCCCACCGGAGAAGACAACAAGTCTGCTCCGGAATATGTCATAGAGCGGCTCAATGAATTTGCTCAGCAGTATGATTTTGGTGAAGAGGATACTTTATGGCTAGTAGTGGACGTGGATCGTTGGGGAGCAAAAAAACTAAGTTCAGTTTGTCGTCAAGCAAAGCAGAAGAAATACCGTTTAGCCATTAGTAATCCTTGCTTTGAGGTTTGGCTGTGTTTACATCTTGAGGATTTAGATCCCAACAATACAACCTGCCAAGCTTTCGAGAAACGATTGCGATTAATTTTGGGAAGCTATAACAAGAGCAATCTTGATACGACTCCCTATGTAGAACATATTCCGGATGCAATTCAACGTGCAAAACAACTGCATCCAAAGGCTAACCAGAACTGGCCTCCAACCCCAGGTTCTCATATCTATCGAGTTGTTGAGATGATTCTCAAAGCTATGAGGAATTCATGAGGGGTACGCTTCTAAACTGGCTCATCTAGTGCGATCGAGTCTACAGTTATGCAATAGATTTATTTACCCGCCAACCATCACGGTTAACTGCTAAAACATCAGGCAAATAACCCGTTTCTTGTTCGGGAGATTTAACGAGGGCATTCTTGGGGAATCGGTAGGGAAGTTGCAGCCGCCGAGTTTCTAGGATTAGTTCTGTCTGCAAAAATTCAACAACTTCTTTATGTTTTCCTGTCGTCTGCATCTCAACAATAACTCCGTTATGTATGTCAAACCTCTAGACTACTTAACATATACACAGACTGGGATTCTTTTATAGGCAGGTGTGCCACTGCGAGCATCGATATTAGCTTTAAATAAAATATTTGCTTCTGGATAAAACATAAAAACTGCTCCTTCACGAATTGCACCGCAAATAATCTCGATATTATCTAATTCTCCAGCATTTCCTTTGACAGAAACTCGTTGATGTTGTTGTAATCGGGCTTTCTGCACATCCAGAGAATTCATTAAAATACAATGGCGATGCGGCATTCCCCGATATTTATCTTCACGGTGATAAACTACCGTATTATGTTGTCCGTAACTGCGTCCTGTGCCTAAAATTACTACAATTCCCACTTGATTTTCGGAAATTCCAAAATCGGCTTTAGTTGGCAAAGATAATTGCGGTAAAGGCGTCACAACCATTTGGGCTTTACCCGAAGTAGTGGCGAATTTTGGTTGAGTAAAAATTCGTCCCTCAATGGTAAATTCCTCTTGGTTTTTGTCTATTGTCGCAATTTTTTGATAGCCGGGAATGGTTTTAGCGATTAATTCCCTGACATAGTTAGTATCTTGCAATTTACTCCAATTAATTGGACTTTCTCCATGTAAGCGGTGAGCAATTTCCGTCAGTAATTCAACTTCGGAAATTAAGTCAGCATCAGGATATTGGAGATGACTTTTTCCTTCATCATTTAAACGCACAAAATTATTTCCTGATTCAGTGGTGGTTTGATGAGGATTTTCAAACCGATTGAACACAGGTAGAAGTAAGGTTTGATGTTGAGCTAATCCGTGAAAATGCCCTAAATTGGGTTTAGTAGCAACATAAAAGATGGTCTGAATTTGTGATAATGCTTGTTGTGCTTGTTGTAAATCGGGGTTAGCTGCATAAAGATTTCCTCCTAAACATAAAAGCGTATCAACTTTTCCTTGTGTTGCTGCTTCAATTAGGTCACGGGTATGATAACCTGGAGTTTCACTGATAGGTTTTTGTAACAGTTTGGAGAGTGCTTGTTTGATTTCTTCTCGTAAATTTACAGTCACACCCATTGAACCAAATCCTTGCACGTTGGAATGTCCGCGAATGGGCATTGTACCTGCACCAACTTTACCCGCATTACCTGTGATTAAGGCTGTGTTAGCAATACTAAAAACGTTATCTACTCCATTACTATGCTGGGTAATACCCATTGCCCAGGCAAAAACTACGCTTTTTGATGTGCCAATTAGATAAGCTGCTGCGGTGATTTCTTCTTGGGATAAACCACTGTTAGCAGTAATGCTGTCCCAAGATGTCTGATTGGCATAATCTATAACTGCTTGCCAGCCGTCGGTATAGGAGGTGAGATACTCAGTTTTGATTAAATTTTGTGCAATTAAGGATTTTTGCAAGCCAATAAATAAGGCAACATCGCTACCAGGAATCAGTTGCAGATATAAAGTAGAGATGTCTGACCCCCCGGTCAGGAGAGATTTAATCGGAAAAGCTGGAGAAGCAAATTTGACTAAGCCGATTTCTATTTGGGGGTTAATAATGATGACTTTGCCGTTTCTCTGGCGCAACTTAATTAATTCATTCATTAACCGGGGATGATTGGCAGGGGCGTTAGAACCAATTAAGACTACGCAATCAGAGTGTTTTAGGCTTTCTAGGCTCACCATTGATGTGCCTGACCCAAATACTTGTTTTAATCCAACTGTAGAGGGTGCATGACAGAGATCTGAACAATCGGCTAGGTTATTGCTGCCTAAGCTACGCATCAGCAGTTGTAGCAGATAAGCTGCTTCATTAGAGGAACGCCCAGAACTATAGGTGGCAATGCGTTGGGCTGGTTGCCGAAATGCCGGGACAGCAATTTGGTAAACTTCTGACCAGGTAATCCGTTCGTAGTGGGACGATCCGGTTCTGAGGATGAGGGGATAACTGAGTCTGCCTAAGCGATCGCATTCCTGGGAAGTTAGTTGTTGCAGTTGACTTATGCTATATTTCTCAAAGAATTCTTGGCTAATGGCGGGTTGCAATTCGGAAGCGATCGCTTCGACGCTTTTTGCACAGCGTTGTAAATATTCTCCGGCTTCGTTAACAAATCCTCCTTTTTGTCCGCCTGTTCCCCATGCACAGGATAGACAGGCACTTTTATGATTGAGAGTTTGCCATAGTTTCACTCCTGTGGGAGTGAAAGTCTTTTCTACCCAATATTGAATTACAGGTAAACCGCCCCCTGCTGATGGATGAGATTCGTTGTCTGGAGAGTTATTCATCATGGTTAACTCGCGCTACTGGATGAATTGAGTGACTGCAACGATTACCGGAAACCGTGCATGAAAGCCCTTGGCTTTAGACCTGAGAGTGTCAAGCACACAATTTTATCACAGTTTTTGTCTGAGATTGTCACTTTGTGTCACCCTCTATTGAGAATGAGCTAAAAACCAAACCACCCCCAAAAACAATGGAATCCTTAATTTATAAGGATTCCATTAATCGGAGCGACAGGATTTGAACCTGCGACCCCCACTACCCCAAAGTGGTGCGCTACCAAGCTGCGCTACGCCCCGATTTTGATTCGCTTTCCTAGTATAGCACAAAAAAATTAATTGACAACTAGAAAACTTTTAATACTTGAACTGCTTGAAGCAAGCCGGGAATTGCATCGGCTGGCCAGCTGCCTTCACATTGCCGATCGCAATTCACAATCAAATGAAGGCTGTAGGCGTGGGGATAGCCCGCCACTTCCAGCCAAAGTAAATCGCTTTCGGCTTCGCAGGCTATTTTCTCCTCATCCATCAACTCGCTAGCTATCTGGCTCATCGTTACTGTCAATTGCTCTAGCAATCGGCAAAAATCATTTAACTCAGCTTCGGTTAGCTCGATCGCCCAGTTATCCCCTCCCACTAAACCTTTAAACTTAGCAGCGTTGGGATTCCAGCCCATCCGCCAACCCTCACCGCTCTTGAGAATCCTCTCCATATATGCTATAGCCTGAGTAGCTGAGCGTCTCCCGGTTGGGGTTGCGGTGGGCGGGAGTTGGGATTCGGTGCTGGTGGTTCTTGTACTGGGGTTGGATTAGGCTTCCTTTGAGACTCAGCAGCAACGTTGGGATTAAAGATACTGACGATCGCATTGATCAGGGCATCCCGCTGAGCGCGATTTAGGCGACTGATGACAGCGCGATCGTTATCGATCGGATTTTGCCGCAAAGTATCGTTACCCGGATACGCCCCTTCCCCCATAAAGTCATTCGCGCCCAGATAGTCTGCCATAGTCAGCTTCCAATCCAATCGGTACATCGGCGGACGCCCTTTCACGTAGATGTGATACCGAACCAAGCGACTCACCAAAGTGTTGTCTGTAGCCGGTTTCCCAGTCTCCCTACTGATATATTGATTTTCCAGAGGCAAATCCGGCAGCATTTGATAAACTTGCCGCCAAACATCTTGAGGTTTGAATTGCTGGGCTGTAGCAGGCGCTGAACTCAATAAACTCGGAACAGATATCAAACTCCAACCAAAAACCGTCAAGCCTACTACTGTCAGGGCTGTTACTGCAAAAAGTTTGTTGGGCATAGGGCATAGGGCATAGGGCATTGTTCGTAGTTCGTGGTTCATTGTTGACTGCTAACCGCGAACCACGAATACAAATGTAATATTAACGCAAGTTGCTAGTTATATAGTTGAGGCGGGTATTAGGTACGTTGTTGCGCTTTAGCGCTCTTATCCCAGTGGTAATAAGAGCGCTAAAGCGCAACAACATACCCAGAAAGCAAGTAACTAGCAACTTGAGTTATTACTCGCCAATGATCTCTGGTTGAGTTAATTCATCAGACATCTCGATGATGGCCCGGATTACCGGCTTCATCATCGGGTCATCGAGACTGTCAAACTCTTCATATCGGCGGCGCTTGGCGCGATTGGCAACCTGAACCGTAATCCGGTAGCGATTGGAAGCTGCACCAATCAGATCCTCCGCCCTGTACATGATCTGAGTCTGGGTAGTCTCGAACTTGGAACGCTTGTACATAGAACCTGGTTCTAGAGATCAATTACCAGTGTAACAGTCTCTTTCAATACCCAATTGATTTTAATTCACTTTTCAATCTTTTTATATACCGCAGCCGTGCAACTCTTGCAGCATCAACTAATACAATCCCATAGCGATCGGCCCCCCGGCAATAATTTCGTCGCCTCAAACCGCCTTGGGGGCATTAGTCGATCGAATTAGATGGGTTTGCCGTGAGCGTGAAACGTGGGATATAACGGTAAATAGATGGCAGAACACTCACACACAAAATAGTTCTTAAATGTTTACTAGAAAGTCTTATCTGTATCTATCGGTGCTTTTACTAGCTTCTCCTTTACAGTTAGCTTTTGGCTCGCAGCCGTTTGTAAAGGCTGACTCTGTGGTTCAAGCACCAGATGGCAATAATCAAACGCTGCAAAATGCAACTCTCATCCGCTTTCAGTCACCACCTGACGATGGAAGACCTAAAGACGGTACAGCTAGCGGCGGCACAAGAGGAAGATGTCCTCAAGATGCAAATCAATCTTCTATTCTGACACTGTTGCTCCCACGTAGCCAAGAGGGGTTAACTGTTGCAGATCATCCTATCTTCTTTGCTTATGTGCCTCAAACTCAGGCAAATACCGGGGAGTTTCTTTTGTACGAGCCAACCCAGAAGACTGTAATTTACCAAACAACATTTCCTCTCAGAAATATTCCCGGTATCATCAGCATTCAATACCCAACCAATAAACCTCGTCTGGAAATCGGTAAGACCTATGAATGGCGCTTATTATTACATTGCCAATCCGATGACCGAGCCGCAGACGCATCCAAAATTGGGTGGATTAAGCGGATAGCCCCGCCTACGGCAGTTGCCAGAGTGCCAAATAATACTAACCCAAGTGAACGGGCGCGAGTTTATGCAGAAAACGGCATTTGGTACGATGCTCTAAAAATTATAGCAGAACAGAAACCTAGAGTTTCGGCTAATTCAACGGCAACAATTATGTGGAGGCAACTTCTACAATCAGAATCTGTCAAACTTGATGACATTGTTTCTTCCCCCTTGGTGGAGTGCTGCAAACCATCAAATTGAAAATTATGCTTATTCCATCGTTTTGGATAAAACACAAATGAGCCTCCACAGCAAATGACAATTAATAAATTCCGACAATTACTTGGGGAATGGCGCGGCATCTTAATTACAGTCCCCAGTGTAACTTTATTAATCATTATGCTGCGAAGTCTAGGAGTTTTGCAGCTTTTAGAGTGGGCTGCACTCGATCAATTTTTTCGGTGGCGACCGACGGAACCAATGGACGATCGCATTGTCTTAGTGGAAATCTCCGAGTCTGATATTGGGAAAGCCGATCGATGGCCAATTTCCGATAGAACTTTTGCCGAGTTGTTGCAGAAACTAAAAGCTTTGCAACCGAGAGTAATTGGTTTGGATATTTATCGAGATTTACCCGTACCACCGGGGAACGATCGATTACTTGCAGTCTTTAAATCTACACCGAACTTAATTGGAATTACCAAAGCCGTGAGTAATACCGATAAAGATTTGGTTGCTACTCCATCGACTTTGAAGCAGAACCATCGAGTGGGCGCTAGCGATATTGTATTGGATACTGATGGTAAGGTACGCCGCGCTTTGCTAGCTGTCAGCGAACCCAAGGGAAAAACGACCTATAGTTTATCAGTGGAACTGGCTTTGATGTATTTGCAGAAAGAGGGCATTTACCTGCGAGAAATTAAGGCTGAATCTGGTAAGTATAGTTTGGGAAAGGCAATCTTTACCCGTTTGACGAAAGACTTTGGCGGTTATGCGGGAGTAGATACGGGCGGATATCAAATTTTGTTTAATTTTCGTTCTCGTCGCTGTCCACAAAAAAAACATATAAATGATTGTCATGTCTTTAAAACTGTCTCCATGACTGAAGTGTTAGAGAATCGAATCTCTCGTGAGTTAATCCGCGATCGCATTGTTTTAATTGGTTCAAATTCCGAAACCATCAAAGACTTTTTCTTTACTCCTTACACTTACAATTACCTTAGTGCTACCCCCGGTGTAGAAATCCATGCCCATCTTACCAGCCAAATTATCAGCGCTGCTTTAAACGATCGTCCATTAATCAATGCTTTGCCAAAGGTAGGGGAAAATTTGTGGATTTTGCTTTCCTCTTCTGTAGGCGCAATCTTAGGTTTTGGATTGCTGCGACTGCGCTGGAAATTTGTTAGTATTCTGCTAGTTGGTGGGTTTCTAGTCGGTAGCGCTTACATAGGATTTTTGTTCGGCTGGTGGATTCCTGTTGTACCGCCGTTACTAGCTTTAGTAGGGTCTGGAATTGTAATTACTGGTTATATTAATTACATTGAGCGCCAAGACCGACTTACGGTGATGAGCTCGTTGGGGCAGCACGTAGGCCCGAAAATTGCCCAAGCAGTGTGGCGCGATCGCCATCAGTTACTTAGAGAAGGACAATTACTGGGCAAAAAGATTACAGCAACAGTGTTATTTACGGATATTGTATTTTTCGATCAGAAATTGTTGACCGTCGTGAAGGGCTGCGATCGGCAGCGAACGAATGGTAACATCTGGAACAACGATCAGATTGGTGATGCCTTGCTGTTTCAAAACTGGTTCAATGCGTGCGATTAGCAGTTGATAAAGTTCTTGGGAGGATTTGCGGTAATCGGTGGGTTGGATGTCTCGCGTTGTCTTGGTAATTTCCTCCCGCATTTCTTTAACTAAAGCTTCCACTTTTTGGCGCTTAGCTTCGGGGATTTGCAAGCGAATGGGTTCGTTGTTTCCTGTTACTACAATCAGTTCTACGGTGTCATTGGGAGAGCGATCGCAAAGAAATGGTTCTTGCTCATGTCTGTTTTCGTCAGATTCAGACAGGGGACAAATTAAAGCAGCATTTGCGCCCAAATTCTGCCGACCAAACACGATATAGAGTAGTGCGGGTTTGATGGAGGTTTCCCGTTCAACTTCTCGCAGTCTTGTTTGAATCTGTTGTATGGATTGAATCGGAGTGGTAGGTGGTTGACCCAAATACGCTTCGTACTCCCGCGTGAAGACTTCTTCTATAGCAGCAACGGATTCGTCGAGTTCTACTTTGGTGGTGGTGTTCGTTGGTGTGGATTGGGGTGCGGGGTTTTCTTGGGGTGTAAGCGATCGATCCAGATCGCCAGAAGGCAATTCTGTATTGGGATTGTCCGTTGCTGTCGGTTCGACGGGATTAGTTGGGGTAGTGACGACTGGTGTTGTTGGTGTTGGTTCGACGGGATTGGTTGGCGTTACTGGTGTCGGTTCGACTGGATTAGTTGGATTAGTGACAACTGGTGTTGTTGTTGTCGGTTCGACTGGATTAGTTGGATTAGTGACAACTGGCGTTACTGGTGTCGGTTCGACTGGATTAGTTGGCGTTACTGGTGTCGGTTCGACGGGATTGGTTGGAGTAGTGACAACTGGTGTTGTTGGTGTTGGTTCGCCGTCGTCAGTCACCAGTCGAATATTTCCTCGCGTGTCGGAACGCGGAAAATTATCGTCCAGCGCCAGTGTAGATGTTCCACTCGTAATAGCTCCGGCAGTTCCATTCTTGCTAGAATTGCCGATGATAAAAGATGCGATCGGATCTCCTTTATCTCCACCTGCATGGTTGATTGTAATCGCACCGCCTCCAGTTCCTCCAGCAGTGGAAATACTGGATAATACTCCATTTTGGTCAGTGAAAGATCCCAGCGCCCGGAAAAAGTTATCCGTGGTAATGTCAACTTGTCCGCCCGTGCCGCTAGAACCGCCTTGGGCATTGATATACTCAACTTGGATATCGTTTTCTGGATCGATAAAAACATTACCGCCATCGCCTGTAACTGCACTAGAATTAATCTTTCCGGCAGTAATCTGAACTTTTGCCATTACGGTGATATTTCCACCTTTACTGTTACCGGAAGCATCCAAGTCGCCAGCTTTGATAATGCCATTTTGACTATCGATGGTGAGGTTACCGCCTGTACCAGTATTGGAATGAGAGGTTAGGTTGCCTGTATTGATGTCATTGGGTGCAGAAAGTGCGATCGCACCTCCATTTCCCGTAGTCGATGACGCATCCAGATTAGCAGTTGTGACAGTACTATTATTGCTAGTCAGATTAATATTACCACCTTTTGAAGTAATATTAGCCGTGCTAATATTCCCACCAGTGGTTAAATTTACACCATCAGTATCTGTAGTTGTGACATTTCCTTGCAAGGAAATCGTACCCGTTCCTCCCGAATATCGCAGACTGCCAGCATTAATATTTGATGTCGCTGCCAAGTTAGCGGCACTTTCTATTGAAATCGCACCCAGTTGTTGATTTGTTCCCCCACCAATTACACCATTAAAATTAACATTGCCACTACCAGCACGCAGAGTTAAATCGTTAGTTTCACCTGCTTCGCCATCTAAAATATTGGCAAAAGTAATATCACCATTACCTGTATTCAAAACAGCATCTTCCGTGAGAGTGACGGGTACGTTAAAAGTGAGAGGACTATTATTAGTTGTAATTCCACTTGATACAAAAACATTCCCAGCACTGATAATATCCAATTTACTTAGAGGATTGGTATTACCGACAGCAGCGTTAAATCGGATATTACCTGTACCTGCCTCTAGCTGCAATTGTTGCGTCCCGTCAACTGTACCTTTAAAGTTAATATCACCAGCGTCTGTACCTGTACTGAGTTTGACATCCGAACCTAGTAGGATGCGTTGTGCGATCGTAATATTTTGATTAGCTGTAGTGATATTTCCATTTAAGGTAGTTGTCGGCGCATCCAAAGTAATTGAAGCGTCGCCTGTTCCGGTTAAATTACCATTCAGATTAATTGTTCCGTTTCCAGATTGAATTGTGACCGGATCGTTGAAATTACTGTTATTGATGGTAACATTTCCCGTGCGGTTGGTGCTACCGATCGTAATCGATTTAAATCCATCCTGTAAATTAGCTATTTCTGCGGCAGTCAAATCTAAATCGGTACTGTTAGTAGAACTACCCAAGGCGATATTTTGTTCGGCGGTAGCTGGTTCAAGTGCTAGCGTATTTGTACCGCTAACCGAACCGTTAAGATCGATTTCACCCGCTTTTAAATTCAACGGGTAATTGTCTGCTGCTAAGGTAGATCCGAAGGAAATTGTAGCAGTTCCGGGATTGAATGTCGTGTTTCCAATCAGAGTAACTGGGGCGCTAAACTTGATATCATCATTGGTGGTACTTAAATTACCCGAAATGGAAACCGAACCAGTACCATCTTGGGTAAAAGCGCCATCAAGAATAAATTTATCTGCTTTTAAAGTTAAATCTTGCGTGTTAGTGAGAGTGACGCTGCCGTTATTGGTTGTTGTTACAGTGTTGTTTAAATTGAGCGTGCCAGTAGAATTAATGTCGATATTTCCTGCTACTTTAGTGGTAGAATTAACATTAACATTCTGACCGTTGATATTTAAACCGCTGAGGAGATTGGTATTGCCGATCGCACCCTCAAATGTGACATTTCCAGTACCAGCATCAGCAGTCAACAATTGGTTGCCATCAACCGTACCAGAAAAGTTAATATCGCCTGCATCCGTGCCAGTGCTAATAGTAACATCATTACCCATAATGGCATTACCGTTAATGGCAATATTTTGATTTGCTGTGGTAATACCTGCGTTGAGGTTTATTGTAGCCGCGTTGAGGGTAATTGAGGCGTTGTCCGTGCCAGTAATTTGTCCGTTGAGTGCGATCGAACCTTGTGGAGATTGGATAGTTGTAGGATCGTTGAAAGTGATGGGATTAGGAACGGTGATGATTCCGCTTCCATCAGATTTTCCAATCGTAATCGAGATAAATCCATCTTGGAAGGGAGCAATATTTGTGGGTGCGATTTCTAAATCTTGACTAGCTGTAAACGGTTGTAAAGTGAGAGTACCGTTTTTGCTGGAAATCGAGTCCTTTCCACCTACTAAGTTAATTATATTGCTAGTTAAATTAATACTTCCGCCGCTGGGAGTACCGCTGGCGTTGATGTTGCTGGCGGTGATACTATTAGGGGCTGAAAGTGAAATTGCACCGCCATTATCTGTGGTAGAACTAGAATCTAGCGTGCCTGCACTGGTATTTATATCGCCGCTATTGCTGGTGATAGTAATTCCTGCTGGTGCGGTAATATTGCCAGTAGTGATATTTTGGTTAGCTAACAAGGTAATTGAGGCATCGCCTGACCCTGTAATATTGCCAGTTCCAGTAATCGATCCTACTCCTGTGGGAGACTGAATTTTTACGGGATTGTTGAATGTAGAATTACCGTTTAGAGTAATTGTACCGCTGCCATCTGTGCGACCGATAGTTATCAAACTAAACCCATCTTGGATATTCGCTAATTCGGCGGCAGTTAAATCTAAAGCTGCGGTGTTGGTAGAATCGCCAATAGTAATATCTTGTTCTGCTGTTGCAGGTTCGAGTACGAGGATATTACTACCCGTTACAGCCCCATTAAAATCAATTTCACCTGCCCTTAAAGTCAGCGGGTTGTTGCCTGCTGCTAAAGTAGAACCGAAGGAAATCTTTGCAATTCCGGGATTAAATGTAACGTTTCCCGTCAACGTGACTGGCGCGGTAAAGTTTATATCGTCGTCAGTTGTGGTGATGTTTGCTGCCAGGGAAACTGCACCTGTTCCGGTTTGATTAAACGCACCATCTAAATTGAAAGTTGTGTTAGCGCTAATATCTAAGGTATTGCTGTTGTTGATAGTAAAACCGCCTGAGGTCGTAGTAGCGACATTACCATTTAGTTTGAAGGTATTACCAGTGAGGCTAATGCCTGTGGCGCTATTGGTGTTTAAATCTCCCTGAAAAGTTGTAGTACCGCTACCCGCAGTTTGAGTAATGCTGGCGGCAGTAATTGCACCTGTCGTGACATTGTTGGCATTAGTAATATTTAAGTTGCCGATGCGGGTAGTACTGCCAACAGCACCATTGATGGTAATATCACCTCCAGCAGTCAGGTTGAGGGCTTCGACACCACTGGTGCCATCAACAGTCTGGTTAAAAATAATGTTACCCGCATTAGTACCCGTAGCGAAGAAAGCATCGTTACTCAAAACCAAAGGTATATCAATTTGAATGTCGCCGCCCGTTGTCGTGGCATTCAAAATACCTGTCAGGTTAAGATTTGCCGTTGCGGATAAATTGATAGCGCCGTTGCTTGGCCCATTATTATTAATAGTCAGATTTCTGGCAAGAATATTGCCATCGATTGTAATATCGCTGCTGGTATTGTTCGTTAAGCCAGCACCCGTATTTAGGGTAATAGTAGTATCGCCAGTGCCGGAATTTAGAGTTACGCCAGAGGAAATGGTAATAACCGCATTACCTGGATCTCGTTCGCTATCAAATACACCGTTAGCTGCGGTATCATTGGCAATCAGGGTAAGGTTGCCGTTATCTGTGGTAATGCCAGCACCAGTATTCAGGATAATACTGCGTCCTGCTTGTAAGGTTAAGTCGCCACCATTAGCGCCTGGATTATTAGTAGTAATTGGGCTGTTGAGAGTAATATCATTATTGGCTTGTAAGGTAACAGCAGTGCCAGTATCGGTTACTTGGGTAATTAGCTGCGGGTTGATGGTGATACCTCGATCGGAAAAATAACCGTAGATTAGAGACGAGGGCTCGGTGATGCCGATATCTACTCGTTCGTTAGAACCAAAAACAAAGTTGCCATTGGCTAGCGCAATGGTGTTACCGTTGCCGAAACGGTCGTCAGCATTAGCACCAGAAATATGGCTGATTTCTGCTCCAGTGGTGCCGTTGGCTAAGATGACGGTGCCAGCATTACCATTCCCGCCAATGTCGGCATCGGGGTTCCCAAAAACAAAGTTGCCGTTCGGTAAGCCTGTGATTTCTTCCCCCAAAAGAGCAACGCCGAATCGATCATCAGCAAAATTGCCGTTAATTTGACCAATTACAGCGCCAGTATTTGGATTGAACAAATAAACTGCCCCAGCATCGGTAGCCGTAAAACCGTCAAAAGGCGAAGACACTACAATGTTGCCATTGGTCAAGACAACTATCCGATCTCCAAATAGATTCCCTACTGTGGGATTCGGATCGAAAAGTTGAAATGAACTGCCTCTAACACTAGCATCCACCGTGATATTTTTCGGGTCTAGCAATAACTCTCCTGCCATCCCATTAAAAGCACTGGCATCTGCCTTACCCCCAAAAACCAGTTCTTCGTTACTGGAAACTTCCATCAAACCGCCGTTACCACTTTGAGAACCTCCCTTAGCGGTGATGCTGCCATAATAGTCCGTGCGCTTATCCGACCAAACGATTACCCGACCCCCATCCCCTGCGATTTGGGCATCTGCTTTCAACGTACTAGCATGATTAACAAATGTATTTTGAGCATTTATTGCACCCTGCGTCCGTCCCTGAAAATCCCCACCCACCAATATTTCTCCGCCACCGTTTTTCCCGCTAGCATCTAATTGTGCCGCTAGCAGTCGAACATCTTGACCAAATAAACGAATATTACCGCCCTGCTTTCCCGTCGCCTGCAAATTACCAGAAGTGGTCAGCATCGTACCTTTACCACCGTTAAAAGTGATGCTTCCTGCCTTCGTTTCTCCGTTAACAGCAGTCGAGGAGGTAGCTGTTTGAATTACCCGTCCGCTGTAATTCACCGAAATTTGTCCACCGCTGTTTACTGTACCGACAGCAGTCATTGCACCTGTATCGAGGAAATTTTTTGCCTCTACTCGAATAATGCCACCACTGACACCATCTGCCGCAATTTGACCGCGATTTTCTACAACTTGTCCTGCTAAATTAATTTCACCTCCTCGATCCTTGCTTGCAGTTGATAATTGCCCTCGGTTGACAATATGACCGCCGTTCCCCGTCAACTGGATAGTACCATCGGGATTAAAAACAACTTGCGTAGCATGACCGAGATTTCCACCAGTTAATAGTTGCGGTAGGTTGACGGGATTTGAGATGAGAGATGGAGAATTAGCAATAGGAGGAGGGGAATTATCCGCAGTTGCTACTTCTAAGCTGAGGACGAAACCCGTTTGACTGATGCGAACTAAATTCTGACCGGGAATAGCAGCAATGGTAAGATTGCCTCCCGGCGCTGACAATTTACCAGTATTCTCAATGGTGCCAGCCAATAAACTCAGATCTTGTCCTACTCCTACTGCTAAGTCACCAAAGTTGGCAATAGCTGCTGGCTGACTGCTGGTAAAAGCAAAGGCATTTGGCTTTCCGATCAGGTTAGCATAATTATTAGTGCCAACCGCATTAAACCAATTGTTGCCAAAACCAATACCATTCGCTGTAGTTGCAGTAAAAGCTGCGGGTACGTTCAAACTGGCATTTGCACCGAAAACAATGCCAGATGGATTCATTAAATATAAGTTAGAATTTCCGCCTGTAACTTGTATCAAACCGTTAATATAAGATGGATTACCGCCGTTAATTCTGGCTAAAATATTTAAGATTTGCGGCGAAGAGATAAAGTTAGCAATTTGCCCGGAATTAACATTAAATTCCTTAAAGCCGTGAAATAGATTAGCGCCATCCCCAGAACGCTGCCCGCCCGTGATATCCAAGCGGTTTCCGTCTGGGGTGACGATCGTATTCCCCGATTCTGGTACGATCGGCTGGGCGATAACTGGGTGAGTAAGAGCAAATGCACTCACCAAAGCCGGTAAAAATAATAAGATACTTCTTTTGGTAGATGCCATAATATGACCTCTTTTTTGGTAAAAATAATTTAGTCGATCTGCAAAATCATTGATGATATGCTGTGAGAACGGGCTGACGAACAAACGCTCGATCGCACCTCTAGTCAAATATACTGAAATTATCCCTTGAACAGCATTGCCTAAAGGCATAAAAATATATGACTGGGGTCATATTCGAGATGATGCGAGATGCTTTATAATAAGTTTTTGCGATCGGGCTTTTTTATTCCTGTAGAGACTCTCCCATTCCGTCGATAAGCAGGTTGGTTGTGGACTGAATACAAAGCCACTCACAACGCCCCAGCCCGCCAGCGATTCAAATCGCAGGCTAATAGCGAAAGTCCATTAAAATGGACTGAAAAATTAATATTCAGTCCACTTCAGTGGACTTTCGCTATTAGCTGGGGACTTGAGTCCCCAGCGGGTGAGTCTTACTTGAATAAACCTTATTCCTCACCCTCTGTAAAGTCTACTTGCTCATAAATCTCGCTGAACTTAATTTCAAAGTTAATTGAATTTAAAGCTAAAACGGCGTCTTCAGATTCATACTCACTTAACAGCCATTTTTTATCTTCTGTTTTATTATATTGCATGACGTGATGTCTTTCCTGGTCAATTAAAATATATTCGCGAAATTCAGGGACCGATCGATAATAAAGGAATTTATCTCCCGCATCGTAATTTTTGGTAGATTTGGATAATACTTCCACAATTAACGAAGGATTCGTTACAGTCGTTGTATTCTTTTCCGTGAAAATTGGCTTTCCCTCAATTCCCATCACATCAGGATAAGTGTGCTGGCGATAGCGAGGTATCCACAACCGCATATCGCCAATGTAGATTTTGTAATTTTGCCCTCTTAAAGCAAACTTTAAGTAAGCGGCAAAATTAAGCGCAATTTGATTATGATTTGACGTTCCACCAGTCATAGCTACAATTTCTCCATCTCGATATTCGCTTTTATATTCTGCTGACTCCTCTAGTTGTAAATATTCTTCGGGAGTATACTGACGTTTGAGTGTTTCTGCTAGCATAAAAGAAACCCACGACTCTACTGTTGGTATTTTAGCACAACTTATTGGTTATTTGGCTAAAGGCAATATTTCTTGTTTCGCCCTCCAGCACCAAAATCTGTTGGCTTAGGGGGTTAGTGTGTCAGTCTAGTTTGGAGTTCCTTTGGGTGTACGATCGGAATAGCAACAGTAAATTTTGCGCCTTCTCCAGTAGCACTTTCGCAACGAATTTCCCCTCGATGCTGCTCCACGACAACTTGATAACTAATCGACATTCCTAATCCCGTCCCAGAGCCAACTTCCTTCGTGGTAAAAAATGGATCGAATACACGCTTTCGTACTGCTTCCGTCATCCCCTGCCCATTATCGGTAATTGCGATCGCCACCAGCTGTGTGTCAACTAATTCAGTGTGAATAGTAATCGTAGGATTGTCATTGGTTAATAATTTAGTACTCTCCAGCAATGAGGAATTATCGATGACGAATGATTTTTCGATCGCATCGTTCGCGAAGCGTGACTCCAAAGAGTCGATCGCATTACTCAGAATATTCATAAACACCTGATTAATTTTTCCAGCATAGCACTCAACCAAAGGCAGCGAACCAAATTCTTTTACCACTGCGATCGCAGGACGATTGGAATTACCTTTGAGGCGGTGCTGCAAAATCATTAAGGTACTCTCGATTCCCTCGTGGAGATCCACTCTCTTGAGTTCGGCTTCCCCAAGGCGGGAGAAGTTTTGTAAGCTAAGCACAATTTTGCTAATCCGTTCGGCTCCCGCGTTTATGGAACCGATGAGTTTAGGCAAATCCTCATCCAAAAACTCAAGATCGATATCTTCAATAACTTGCTGGATATCTGTTGTAGAATTGGGCAAAGCTTCTTGATACATTTTCACCAGCTTTAACAGGTCAGAAGTATAGCTACTCACATAGGAGAGGTTGCCATAAATAAAGCCAATTGGGTTGTTAATTTCGTGGGCGATGCCTGCCACGAGTTGACCCAAACCGATCATTTTTTCATTCTGAATTAGGGTGGCTTGAGTCCGTTTAAGTTCATTCAAGGTTTCTGTTAGCTGTGTTTTTTGCGCTTTCAATTGTGCTTCCGATTGGCGCATCTGTGCCTCAGCCCGTTTTTGGTCGGAGATATCGCGCAGAATCGCCAAAACTTCATCCGCTCCGCTCACTACATATCTGGCTTCGTAATGATGCCATTGACCGTTGACCTGCTGAACGTACTCGCCTATTTGCATCGTTCGGGTGGAGAGGGTTTCTTCGACGTAGTGCATCGTCCACCCAGCTAAGTCCTCAGAGAAAATCTCCGATACCGATTTGCCGATCGCTTGGCGATCGCGTGGCGTTTGTCCGTAGGGTAAATCGCTGGAATGGGAACTGCAAAAGGGTTTGGTCAATTTCTCATCCTCAAACTCTGTGGTTGAGAAGCGATCGAATTTTGCACCCCGGTAGTCGAGAAAGATACCATCGGCATTGATGCGAAACATCACATCCGGGATAGCATCAACTAAAGCGCGATTTTTCGCTTCCGAAGATCGAAGCGCCGCTTCTACCAACTTGCGTTCTTCGATTTCCCGTTGCAGAATTGCATTTTGCTCGCCCAGTTGCTTTTGCAAACGCTGAGCTGTCAGCTGACTTTCGATTCTAGCCAAAACTTCTTCAAACTGAAACGGTTTGCTAATGTAGTCTGCTCCACCCACATTAAAGGCTTTCACCTTGTTCAAAACATCATCCAATGCGCTCAAGAAAATCACCGGAATATCGCGAGTTTTTTCTAAAGCTTTTAGCTGAGTGCAGACCTCATATCCATCCATTTCCGGCATCATAATGTCGAGTAAAATCAGATCTGGGGGAGCCGCCTGTACTGCCATCAAAGCCGTCTTACCGTTGAGTGCCTTCCGAACTTCGTACCCCTGTTTGCTCAACATATTCGATAAAAAGCGCAGGTTATCTACCGTATCGTCAACAAGCAAAATGTTATCTTTTTTTTCATATTTTTGATTGTTATCAGCCACAATAATCTTGCCTTGGTTCCCTTTATATGGATTTTTAATCATTGTCCCCCCCCGTTTGTACATCAAAATCACCATTGGGGTTCAGATGCGAGTAGATCGAAAGCCAACTTACTATCCAAAGGTTTAGAAAACAGATAGCCCTGACCGAAGTCACAGTTTAAAGTTCTCAATTGGGTTAACTGATCCTGGGTTTCTACACCTTCAGCGATCGCACTTATCCCCATTCGGTGGGCCATGCTGATAATTGCCGGAACCAGCCCCTTCTTTTCTAGTTTTCCATCCATACGATTAACAAAAGACTGGTCAATCTTAAGCGTATTTACAGGGAAACTGTCCAGGTAACTCAAAGAAGAATAGCCAGTGCCAAAGTCATCAATACTTAACTGGATTTTGCGAGCTTTGAGTTCATCTAAAATTATGAGAGCAGATTCCTTATTTTCCATTATAGCACTTTCGGTGATCTCCAGCTTTAAAGTTTGAGGATTTAAATCAGTTTTCTGAAGAACTTGTGCAATCTGTTCAATTAAGTTGGGCTGCGAAAGCAGCCGCACCGAAAGATTGACGCCCATCGTTAGCAGTTCTTCAGTTGCTTGCTGCTTCTGCCAGATACTTAGTTGATGACAAGCTTCTTGCAATACCCAGGTGTCGATCGACGCAATCAAACCCGTTTCTTCCGCCACCGGAATAAACTCTCCTGGAGAAACTAAACCGCGAGTGGGATGTTTCCAGCGTACCAACGCTTCAAATCCGCTAATTTTGCCTGTATATAGTGAGACGATCGGCTGATAGTAAACGATAAATTCTTTCCGTTCCACAGCCCTTCGCAGGTCATTTTCTAGCTGTAAAAGTTGGAGGGCTTGTTGGTGCATAGCTGGATCGAAAACGTGATACCTCGCTTTTCCTAGTGCCTTAGCGCGATACATTGCGGTGTCCGCATTCCGCAGCAGATATTCTGGCTTATCGTCGTAAGTATTGCTCAGAGCAATGCCAATACTCGCATTGATAAATACTTCATATCTGGATAGTTGAAAAGGAGTTAATAGCTCTTGAAGAATTTGTTCGGCAACTTGTGTAGCCATGCCGATATCTGTAATATTTTCTAGGAGAATGGCAAATTCGTCTCCGCCTAATCGTGCTAGAGTATTAACAGGTTTTAGAGAGCCTTCCAGTCGGCGAGCGATCGCAATCAATAATTCATCTCCCACCAAATGACCGAGGGAATCGTTGACGATTTTGAAGCGATCGCAATCCAGAAACAGCACTGCAAACCGATAATCCGGCTGTTCTTTAGCGCGTTTGAGACTCTCTGACAAGCACTCCATAAATAGCGCCCGGTTCGGCAAGTCAGTAAGTGAATCGTGCAGCGCTATATGCAGCAGTTGATTTTGAAGTTGCTTGCGCTCGATAATTTCTCCCTGGAGTTCTTGATTTGTCACCTCCAGCTGAAAAGTACGCTCTTTAACCCGTTCTTCGAGTTCAAGATTAAGTTGGTGAATTTTTATTTCGGCATCCCTTAGTGCCAGTTGACTTTTGACGCGAGCTATAACTTCTTCAAACTGAAACGGCTTGGTGATGTAGTCAATACCGCCAACTTTAAACCCTTTTACTTTGTCGAAAACATCATTTAAAGCGCTTATAAAAATCACCGGAATCTTGCAAGTTTGCTCGTCCGCTTTCAGACGCAGACAAACTTCATACCCATCCATATCGGGCATCATAATATCGAGTAATATCATATCCGGTAAAATCATTTGACACGAAGTCAGAGCCATCTGCCCATTCAAAGCTTTGCGAACGTTATACCCCTGCTCCGTGAGAATCTTGGCTAAAAAACGCAGGTTTGCTGGCGTATCATCAACTATGAGAATATCTTTTTTAGACAAATCAACCTGTTCGCAATTCATTTCGCACCCTCTTGTGTCAATTGCATAATTTTTTCAAACTGAAAGTTATTTGCTAAATCTGTAATAGCGTCTGCCAAAGCGGATTTTTCGGGAGGAATTTGTTCGAGCAAATCCAAAATTATCTCATCGCTGCATTGAACTGCGGCATGGTATAACTGTGCTACCCACTCAGCAGACATTTCAGACAAAAGAGAAACTAAATCTGCTTCTGGCAAAAAATCTTTTGGCTGCATTGCGTTCGCTATTAGATCTTTTTCTTCTTCATAGATATATTGAACCCCTAGATGTTGGCTGATTTTTCCTAACAAAACCTCCTCTCGAAACGGCTTACCAACAAAATCGTCACACCCAATTGACAGAATCGTCTGTCGCTGTTCGTCGAAGGTGCTAGCAGTAAGGGCAACGATCTTAGTTGCCTTCCCCAGAGGATGTGCTTTAATCTGTTTAGTCGCTTCATAGCCATCCATCACCGGCATCCTCATATCCATCAAGATCAGGTGCGGTAACCAACTTGACCAGGCGCTAACTCCCTCTTGACCATTTTCCGCCACCCGCACGGAGAAGCCGATTAATGTGAATAGTCTGACTAACAAAAGGCGGCTTTCTCTAGCGTCGTCAACTACCAAAATGCGATATTCGGGCTGATTGGGCGCTAAACCAATTACTCTGCGTTTACTTTGGGGTGTCTTAATTTCAGCCTCATCAGTCAATTTTATGGCAATATCAAAAGTAAACGAAGTTACTTTGCCAGGGGTACTGCTGACTCTAATATCTCCACCCATCAATTGTACGTATTTTCGGCTAATAGGTAAACCCAATCCCGTTCCTTGCTGAGATTTACGACCTGTTTCTGTTTGCCCAAAAGCTTTAAATAAAAGATCGAGTTCTTCGGGGTTGATACCGGGGCCGGTGTCTTCAATCTCAAAAAATAAGGATTGGATATTGCTACTTTCCTCACTATTTATTAATCCACTTTTAACTCGTAACACCACCCTACCTTTTTCGGTAAATTTCATGGCATTACCTAGCAAATTAATCAGGACTTGACGTAACTTGTTTTCGTCTGTTTCCACATATTGAGGCAGGTCAGGTGCATATTCAAATCGAAGTTCCAAACCCTTTGATTCGGCTTTGAATCGCAACATTTTTTCTAGACTGTCTAGCAAGGAAATTAAGTCAAAGCTGTTTTCATTTAATGTTGTTTGACCAGCCTCGATTTTGGACATTTCCAGAATGTCGTTAATCAGTTCGAGCAGATGTTCGCCAGCGCGATTGATAATTACTAGGGTTTCCTGCTGCTGGCTAGATAGAGAACTTTCACGACTCATCACTTGGGTAAAGCCGAGTATAACATTGAGTGGAGTTCTCAGTTCGTGGCTCATGTTGGCGAGAAATTCGCTTTTGGCGCGGTTGGCTGCATCGGCGGCGATCGCAGATTTTTCCAGTGCTTGCGACTGTCTTTTAGTTTGTTCGAGTAATTCTGCCTGCTGCAAAGCGACTCCCAATTGATTGCCAATTTGAACTACAACATTAATTTCTGCTGTTTTCCATTTGCGGGGAGCGGAATTTTGATAAGTTGCCAACAATCCCCAAAGTTTATTGCCAGAGAAGATGGGTACAATGATATAAGCTCTGGCTTGAAATCGCTCCAAGAGTTCGAGGTAACAAGGGGTAAAATTAGCCAAGTAAATATCTTCAACAACTAAATGCCTTGCGCCTTCAGTGTAGACACCGCCTTGAGTTTCTTGCAGATAAGTATCCCGGATTAGAAGAGAATCTAAGCTATTGAGTACTTTCACAGTGCAATGCTCGTCTTCAACTGCATTTTTTGCCAAATTGGGGTTATGAAGTTGTTCTTGCAGTAGAGAAGTCCATTCACTCCCCACGGACTCGGCGAGTAATTCTCCACTCCAGTCGGGATGAAAATGATAGACTACAACGCGATCGCAATCGATGACTTGCCGCAATTCTTGGGTTGTCGCCGCAAAGATCGTTTCAATATCCAGAGTTTGGCGCATTCTTTGAATAACTTGGGCGATCGCTCTTTCCCGTTCTGCACTCTCCTGCAATGCCTCCTCTACCTGTTTGCGTTGGGTAATATCGGCCATTGTCCCCGTCACTCGGTAAGCTTTCCCTCCTGAGTCGCGCTGGCATTTAGCCTTCGCCTCAACCCACAACCATTGACCATCTTTACGTTGGATTCGATGGGTGTTCTGATAAATGGGGGTTTTGCCCTCAAGGTGGTCTTGAAAATCTTCCAAAGCTTTGGGTAAATCATCTGGATGCACTCTATCTAACCAGGTGCTAATTACATAGGGCAATTCTCCTTCGCTGTAGCCGAACATTTTCATCCAAACAGGAGAGAAATAAACTCGATCGGTTCTCAAGTCGCCATCCCAAATGCCGTCATTTGTGCCAGAAACGGCTAGCTGAAAGCGTTCTTCACTTTCTTTGAGGGCTGCTTCTGTGCGTTTGCGATCGCTAATATCGGTAATCGTACCGACGTAGCCTTTAATTTCTCCGTTATCCCCAATTTCTGGCAATGCTTGACCGATTACCCAAACGATCGTCCCATCAGGACGCCGGTAGCGATACTCAGACTTAAACTCCACCCTAGCTTCTACTGCAAAAGCCCAGTCGGTAAAAACGCGATCGCGATCATCTGGATGTAAGTTACTTGTCCACCCTTCTGAAGAAGCCATTTCTAAGCAGAGTCCTGTAATCTCGCTCCAGCGCTGATTGACGTAGAGGCAATTTCCATCAGCATCGGTGTTGAATATACAAACAGGTGAGGCTTCTGCTAAGGTTTGATATCGGCGTTGACTCTCCCGCAATGCAAATTCTGCTTGTTTGCGATCGCTGATATCTACCCAATAACCAATACATTCGACGCGCTTGCTAGCTTTATCCTTGACTAACCTACGCTGATCGTAGACCCAGCGATAAGTGCCGTCTTTGTGCAAAAAGCGGTATTCGCAGGAGTAAGACCGCTGCGATAACAAGTTCGCTAATCCGATAAAAATACGATGGCCATCTTCTGGGTGAATATGGTAGCTCCAGAAACTGGAATCTTCTAAAAATTCTCGCGCTTCGTAGCCCAACATTGCGCTTACGTTGCTGCTGATAAAAGTAGTGCGAAAATCCTCCCCTGCGTTGCAGCTGTAAATAATTGCTGGACTAGAGGTAAGCAGATATTGCAGGCGTTCGGTTGCCGATTTTAGTGCCAAATCCGCTTTTTTGCGATCGGTGATGTCCTTCTTTGTGCCAAGTAGGCATTCTTGTCCGTCAATTTCGATCAGTTCGGCTGAAAATAGTACCGTTTTTATGTCGCCTGAAGCTGTGCGAACATCGACTTCGCAATTGCGAATGGCTCTTTTCTCTTGCACGATTTGGACGATTTTGTTGCGCTTTTCTAGATTGACCCAAATATTCAGATCTCGGACGGTGCGACCGATCGTCTGTGCGCGAGAATAACCGAAAAAGTTACAGAAGCTATCGTTGACTTCCATGTAGCGTCCGTCCGCGAAATTTAGCAGTCCGATCGGATCTGGAGAAGATCGGAAGGCGGATGCTAATTTTTCTTCAGAGGAACGTCTCGCTGCTTCTGCACGTTGACGTTCTCTTGCTTCCAGTGCCAAAGATATTAAATCTGCGATCGATCGCGAAAAATTATGGTCTTCCGGTGTCCAATCGCGAGCAGATCCGATGTGTTCCAAACATAAAACTCCCACCGTCTCTCCCCCTAGCCGAATGGGTATATCGAGCATAGAAGCAATCCCTAATGGAGTCAAATAAGACTCGGAAAACTCTTTAGTTCGCGGGTCTGCGTGCGCGTCCGCAGCTGCGATCGGTTCGTCTTGCTCCAAAGCTTCAAAATAAGCCGGATAGTCTACTATTGACAGTTCAAATCCTTCGCTATGCTGCTTAAGACTCTGCTCAAATAAATCAAAGCATTTCAGTTTTCTGCTGTTCTCTTCATACAGCCATATACTCGCTCGTTCAACCGCTAAATTATGGGCAGTCGCTTCTATAATTTCTTGGATAACAGGTTTAACATTTCCCTGATTGAGGGCTTGATTTTTGGCTAGATTGGCCAAGATAATGTTCTGCTCGCGTAACTTGTTAGCGCTCGATCGCAATGCGGCTTCGGCACAACTGCGATAACGAATTTCTTGTTGTAGTTGTGCATTTTGTTCGGCTAACTGCTTTTGTAATGACTGCACGCGCAATTGATTCTCAACGCGAGCCAAAACCTCTTCTTCATGAAACGGTTTGATGATGTAATCTACTCCTCCTATCGAAAAAGCTTTGACTTTATTAAAAACTTGATTCAATGCGCTGAAAAAGATAATGGGAATATCCCTACTTTGGCAATTTTTTTTTAAGTGTTGGCAGACTTCATAGCCATCTATTCCAGGCATCATTATGTCAAGCAAAATCAAGTCTGGAGGACTTGATTTCACAGACTTAATAGCCAGTTGCCCATTCGGGGCTACCCTGACTCTATACCCTTTTGATGACAACATACCCATTAAAAGTTTCAAATCTTCGGCGTTATCATCAACTACTAAAATATTGGCTTTAAAGTCATTAACTTGCTTTGGGATCATATTTGACCTGTCTCGCTCTGGATTAAGTTTAATAGCTCTTCAAACTGAAAATTGTTAGCTAAATAAGCTAGAGCATTAGCAATCCGATCGTCTTGTTCGCGAATTTCGTCGATCAGGAGCAGCATCATCGCTAAATCGCACTCGATTGTGGCTTGTTGCAAGGAAGCTAACCAATCAGCAGGTAAGGCAGCAACGACATCCGGTTTGAGAACCAGCGCGTCCGTTTCGGTTGAAGCTGGCGAGTGGGTTAGTTGTTCGTAAACATATAGCACCCCAATATGTTTATTCATTGTTTTAAAGAAATCTTCTTCTCGGAAGGGCTTGCGGATAAAATCATCGCAACCAACTTCTAGAATAATGGCTTCTTCTTCCTGAAAGCTACTGGTTGTTAAAGCAATCACGGCAGTGGTTTTGCCTTTAGCGGTCGCTTTAATCCGTTTGGTGGTTTCATACCCGTTCATTACCGGCATCTTCATGTCCATCCAGATCAGATGCGGCTCCCAATATTCCCATATCTCAATAGCCTCTTTACCGTTGCTGGCTTCTTTAATATCAAAGCCAAGTGGGGAAAGCAGTTTCACAAGTAGCTGGCGATTGTCCCATTTATCATCCACAATCAGAATACGATAGCGGGGTTGGTTGGGTTCTAAGCCAATGACTCGTTGTGTCGCTTGTTTGCTCTCGATCTCAGTAGCCTCTATCTGACTGATTTTAATATTGAATTTGAAGGTGGTGCCTTTGTCAACTTCACTGCCGACAGTTATTTCGCCACCCATCAGTTGGACAAATTTCCGGCTAATAGGTAACCCTAAGCCTGTCCCTTCCTGTAGTTGTTGTCCTGTTTTTGTTTGCCCGAAGGCTTCAAAGACATTATCTAACTCGTCGGGATCGATGCCATCACCCGTGTCTTCAACTTCAAAGTGTAGGGAACAGCGAGTCGCGCGAAAGCCTTCCCTACTCTCCACTTCCCACTCGCCTATTTCCCGTCTTACCCGTACCGACACTGCGCCCGATTCTGTGAACTTAATCGCGTTGGTGATTAGGTTAATCAAGACTTGAAGCAATTTAACTTGATCTGTTCGCACATATTTAGGCACGTCGAAGGAAACAAAAACTAATTCCAATCCCTTATCGTCAGCTTTGAGTTGAAACATTTGTTTCAAGTCGTTCAGCAGGCGATGGAGGTCGAAGTTAGTTTCGTGGAGGGTGGTGCGTCCGGCCTCAATTTTGGCCATGTCTAGTACGTCATCGATCACGGTGAGCAGGTGTTCGGCGCTACGCTTAACGATACCGAGATTTTCACCGTGTTCGGAGGGTAGGGTTTGACTGAGGCTCATTATTTGGGCAAAGCCAAGGATGGCGTTGAGGGGCGATCGCAATTCGTGGCTCATATTGGCAAGAAAGGTACTTTTGGCCCGGTTTGCAGCTTCGGCAGCCGCTTTGGCTGACTGCATTGCTGCCTCTGCTTGCTTGCGTTCGGTGATGTTACGCGCTACCCAGATGACTGAGTTGTTGGGTAAAGGGGAAAGGGAGGCGGCAAACCAAACTTCCTCGTTGTCAAGGGGTAGGCTGTAGTCAAAATCGATCGCTTGGTTTTCTTCGATTGCTTGCCGTATTTTGCCGAACCAAACTTCCCCTGACTCTTCCCGAAAAAATTGCTCTATAGTTGAGTTGAGCAAATTGGCGTCAGTTTGGCCCGATCGGGCCGGATTTGTCGGTACAACTTCTATGGCTCCTTCTTCGCTAACTATCAGTACAATGTCGGTCATTGCCTCGAAGACTGCACGTATTTTCCGCTCAGAAAAACTCAGCTTTTCCTCAAGTAAGTTGCGCTCGACAATTTCCTGTTGAAGTCGGGTATTGGCTGCGGTCAGTTCGAGAGTACGCTTTGCGAATTTTCGTTCTAGGGACGCCTTTAATTTTTTCAGTACCTCATTTTGTTTGGCTAATTGTCGCTCTTGTGTATAACGCCGCAGGGCTTCCTTTACAGTCAATGCTAGGTCAATTTCATGCCAAGGTTTAGCAATGTAGCGATACAAGTTAGCAGCGTTCATACCATCGATTTCTGCCTCAGTAATTGCCTGTTCAGTTAACGCTATTTGCAACATTTTTGGATGCCACGTCTGAAACGCGATCGGCAATTTATCTCCTTTTATCCCTGGCATGAATTGAGCGAAGATAATTAGATTAATTTCTATTCCCTCGTTATACAACTTTTCGGCAATTTCTAAAGCTTCTTTGCTGCTTTCTGCCACTTCTATGTAACAACTATCTCCCAAGTGGCGCTTTAATTGCTCCAAGAGTAGTTTTAAAACGAAGGGATCGTCATCTACACACAAAATGGCACTGCTATTCATCACTTCCTCCCATCCAGAGATAATCTCTTAGCTCTGGTAACTATAGCAAAGTGCAAGGTCAGCAATGCTGAGTGTAAACACAGTCGCTTCCTTGCCGGGAATAGCTCTATACTGTCCTAACATATCTGGCTATGGCTATATCATTAAATTATCACGCTTATTTCTTTTTTTCGAGTAACCAAGTTATCCCGTAACTGTTGTCTCTGACTGGGTGAACCGTCCAAAAGAGTTTAAGCGTGCTTAAAAGCCGCTTCAGTAATCCCAGAAACCGGCAATATGGCGGTTAAATCAAGAAAATATCGGCCTTTTCAACCAAATAAAATCGGTTTCTCATCCCCATCCGGTGTTCTAGCGTCGGACACAATCCTAAAAAAATGCTTAAGCTTAAAGAAATAGCAGCTATATAGCCTGTGTAGCCCCAGCATTTCTAGGCTGGAGACGATTTGCTATTAACTCCAGTTGCTAGTTAGGTACGTTGTTGCGCTTTAGCGCTCTTTTAGCGCTAAAGCGCAACAACGTACCTGGTGCAAAAGCCTTAATAATATAACTAGCAACTTACGTTATTAAAACAACAGGAGTATCCATACGTATGAACTCAAACTCTGGCCGCTTCCACTCCAAGATTCTCAAGCAATGGGTAAACTTGATTGCGATCGTTGCCGCATTCTCGCTCAATATTTTAGCCAATATTGCTCCTCTCAACGGTCTGACAATTGGCGAAATTTCTAACACTTTTTTCAGTGACGTTCAAATCATTCCCGCCAACTATGCTTTTGCAATTTGGGGAATTATTTATTTGGGGTTGATTAGTTTAGCTGTCCGCCGAGAAGCCCCGCGCTATAAACGAGCGGGGTATATCGAACCGCAGGTGAGTACCCGCAATGTTTTAGCGACGGGATGAAAGGCGGGTCAATTGAGTGGCTCGATGCC
>CASBRD010000100.1 GCA_949128025.1 Oscillatoriales cyanobacterium PMM_0008
AAGGCAAGGATAGCAGACCGCCTTATGGCAAAAGGATTGCGCCCAAGAACCCTAGCAATAGGGATATTAAGACTGAAATGTCTTAAGAATCCCACCTCCTTTAGGGGTGGGAGTGTCAAAAAACTCAATATTAAGGTTACCAGCCCAAAGCCTCTGCTATTTGGATCGCTAGTTTGAGAGGATCGAAAGGCTTAGGAATGATGGCCTTTACCCCCAACTGTGCAAACTGCGATCGATCGTTAATTTGCACCTTAGCACTCAGCAAAATCACCGGAATGTCATGAGTGGCGCTATTGGCTTGCAGGGCAGCTAAAGTAGCGGTTCCGTCCATATCGGGCATCATCACGTCTAAAAGAATAGCATCTGGTTGCTGTACCTGGGCCTGTAACAAGCCTTCTCTGCCAGAACTAGCCGTCAGCACTTCCCATCCAGCCATCATCTCCAAAGCGATCTTTGTCACCTCCCGAATGCGATATTCATCATCAACTAACAGAATGCGCTTAATGTTCATCAACACATATAAACTTTAGCTTTCTGCTAAGTATAAAATTAAAATGTGAAGATCTTGTGCAGAAAGACAATCATAATTATTTATTCATATTCACCATTTAGCTTATGGCTGCATCGGTAGATCGAAACTGAAGGTGCTGCCGAGTTCCACGGTACTTTCTACCCAAAGGTGTCCCTCATGCTGCGCCACGATGCTGCGGCAGATAGTTAAACCTAAACCAGTACCTCCCTTTTGGCGGGAGTCGGAGGCATCTACTTGTTGAAAGGGTTCAAAAATTTTTTGCAGATGTTCTGTCGGTATACCCCGTCCAGTGTCTTTAACCTGAAATAGGATGCGATTTTCTTGCGGGTGGGCACTTAAGAAAACTGTACTACTTGGAGGAGAAAATTTGATGGCATTACTGACTAAATTAGTTAAAACTTGGATGATGCGATCGCAATCCGCCCACACCTTAACTGAATCAGCAATAACTGATAAAGTTACTTCGGCTTTTTGAGCTAGAGGCTGCATGAGATTTACCACTGACCTCATCAAGTCTGCCGCATCGCAAATTTGTCGGCTTAGAGTCATTTTTCCCAACTTCAGACGCTCCAGATCGAGAATATCATTGACTAAACGCACCAAACGGTCTGTATCCTCCATAGCAAATTCCAACAAACGCTGACCTTGCTCGTTCATAGCACCCATACGCCCAGTTGAAAGCAATCCCAAAGCACCCCGCAGCGAAGTCAGTGGAGTGCGGAGTTCGTGGCTAACTATGGAAATAAACTCGTCTTTCATCCGTTCTATTTCTTTGCGCTCTGTAATGTCCTCAATCATCGTCAATCCATAATTAATATCCCGATCTGGATCGCTAATTACCCCACCGATAAGATTAGTCCACAAAAGGTCGCCACTTTTTTTGATATAACGTTTTTCTAACTGATAGCTGGCCATCTCTCCTTTCAGACACTGTTCAAGATAGGGCAGTTCTTTTTCCAGATCGGCTGGATAGGAAATCTCCCTTAAATTGAGAGTTTTCATTTCTGATTCTGTATATCCCAAGATCTGGCAGAAGGTTTTATTTACTTGAAACAATTGTCCATCTATAGTATTGAGAGCTATGCCAATAGGTGCTTGGGTAAAAATTTTCCGGAAACGCTCCTCACTCTCCCGCAATGCTGCTTCTGACCGTTTGCGATCGCTGATGTCTTGCCCAATACCGATATTGCTGCCATCAGAAAGCCTAACGTTAGCCCAAGAAGTGTCCAGAATTCGTCCGGATCGAACTCTAGTTTTGAAGTCTCCCCATTGATGAGAAGCTGAGGCGATGAAGTTTAAGACTTCTTGGCGATATTCAGGATCTGGATATAATTCAGAGATAGTGTCAAGGTTTTGTAACTCTAAAAGAGACCAGCCCAGAACCTTTTCCCACTCCCGATTAACCATTTTGATTTTACCGTTGATATCAAATAAGGCCACCATTACCGGGATATGGTCGAAGATTTTTTGCAAGAGTTCTTTCTGTTGTTTTAATTCTGCTTCTGCTTGTTTGCGATCGCTAATTTCCTGTCTTAGCTGTTCGTTGGCTCTTCTGAGTTCGCTGGTGCGTAACTCAACCAATTCCTCTAGGCGATCGCGGTATTGGCTCAATTGCGCCTCTGTCTGCTTGCGATCGGTGAGGTCATTGGCAACGCTGACAGCAGTCAGTTTTTGTTGGGATAATGGCTGCTGCAATACTTGATTTAATGCTACTACGAGTTCTTGAAATCTGGAAGCGCTTGAGGCATCTTGAGGGTCTGCATTACGCAACAAGTGTTCTATTTGGCGAGATAGCTCTGAGCCGTCGGGAAAACCGATTGTACCCAACAAACCGGACAGTTTATGAGCTTCTACTGTTGCCTGCTTCAGCAGTCGATCGCTTAAAGTCTTATTCTCAGCTGCTCTAGCACACTGTTGTAGGATTTCTACCTGATTCATGACGCTTTTCTTGAACCGTTCCCACACCCCAGCTAATGCCGCCAGAGTCGCTTCGCTTCGGAATTGGGCATTGGGAACTGGGGACTGGATAATCTCCCCCACTCCCCCCCTCTCCCACTCCCCCCTGCTCTTTTCAGAGGATGACGACTTGAGGCGATAACCCAAGCCGTAAACCGTCTCGACTAGATCCGCAGGCACTCCGGTAGCCCGAAGCTTCATCCGCAAGCCTTTAATATGAGACCTAACTGTCTCTTCGCTAGGAGGGTTATCAAAAGACCACAGGTGTTCTATCAGGTCGCCACAACTGAAAACCCGCCGATTGTTACGCAAAAAAAGCTCTAGAAGACGATATTCTGTTGGCGTTAGATTCAAAAGTTGGTTTTTGTAAGTAACTTGACAGGTACTCGGTGCTAGCCGCAAATCGTTCCATTCTAAGACAGGGAGTAAAGGAGAACTTCCCCGACGCAGTAAAGTGCGAATCCTCGCCAACAATTCTTGTCTATCAAAGGGTTTGATCAGATAATCATCAGCTCCGGCATCCAAACCTCTGACTTTATCTGTACTACTGTCCCGCGCTGTCAGTAGCAGGATTGGCACTCTGAAGCCACCGCCTCGTAACTGTTGACAAAGAGTAATACCATCTAGTTTGGGTAACATTACGTCTAGCAGGAGCAAATCGTAGGGGAAGGCATCCACAAGTTCTAATGCTTTTTCTCCATCGTTAGCTACATCGACGACATAGTGTTGCGATTCTAAGGCGGTAGCTAGTGCAACAGCAATAGCTTTGTCATCGTCTACTAGGAGAATCCTCATGCTGCTTCTGCCATATCTTTATTTATGCACTTGGGAAATAGGAACTAAAGAATAGGGTTTGAGCGTCTAGCCTCTGTATCTACCCTGGTGCATTTGCTTGCGTAGCGTGCCTTAGTTGATATGACTCCGGCAACGCTGGCGCTAAGTTTGCGTAGCATTACGTAGCAATATCGCAAATTGCATAGCAACACAGGGACAATTATATTGTTCGCTCTCTTAAGTTGCCATGAAACCGATCGCTTATCATTCCACATCAAGCCAAACAGCTACTCAGGGTCAGCGGATTTTCTCTGCCTTGGTTCTAGCCGGAATCTTATCTTTAGGCTCCAGCTTCACAATATTAGAAACTGCCGTTGCTAACCCTCAAACTCTTCCTCAATCCAGCACCGAGACTGTTAAGAGTATAGGCGATGCGATCGCGCGATCGCCAGATCTAGGTCTTACCGAGATCGCGCAAACTCCCCAAGATACTCGTACCAACCGCCTACCCGCTCAGGTAGCTCGTGCTGTTCGCCAAGATTTGTCTGCTAGAACTAGAATTGCGCCTGGAAAACTGAGAATTACTCAGTCTAGTCGGCAAACTTGGCCCGATGGTTGCCTGGGTATCGCCGAACGCGATCGAATCTGCACCCAAGCTTTAGTCCCAGGTTGGCGCGTTGTCGTGTCTGACGGTAACAAAACCTGGGTTTATCGCACCAATAACACAGGAGGAACCTTACGTCTAGAAGATCGCTCTGTCTCCATTAATTTGCCAAAATCAATTGAGGAAGTAGTTAGCCAGAGAACCGCTACTGGTAATCTCAAAAATATGCCAATTCCAGCGAGTGAATTACCACCCCCTTTAGATAGAGGTGTGGTCTTTCAGACTACTTCCAGCGGTGGAATTGCCGGTCGCACCTATCAAACCACTCTACTAAATGACGGGCGATTGATGCGAATCCGGATTGGAGATGCGAACGACTCAGAACGCAGTGTTCGTCAGATTTCTCCTCAACAACTTCGACAGTTTCAGCGTTTACTACAACGTCAGTCATTGGCTAGGTTTAATGCTCTGAGTTATCCTGCACCTAGCGGTGCTGCTGATTTCATTACTGTTACAATGACGAGTTCTGCTGGTACTATCCGCTACGCCGATATCGTTCAAAATCGCCTACCTCAACCTTTGCAGCAGGTTATCCAAAGTTGGAATCAGATCTCTAGGGGATAGAGAGTGGGGGAATCGAAATAGCTAAAACTATTGCTGTATCTATGTTTGGGGTTAATTGAGGATTTGGGGCGATCGCGATCGCCCCATTCCAACTTATTTCAAAGGCCACAATTTCTGAAACATCCTTTGTTCCGATTCCAGATACTTCACAAACTCATTTGAATCTGCCGAATTATCGGGAAACAAAGTTACTAATTCCATGAATTGATTCGTCTTCCTAATAATCGGTTTCTTCGCATCTTCGGGATTTTTCTTCAGTTGCACCACCGGATACATTCGATGCCATAATCTGCCAATATTGCCGATTTCACCAGTCACCGAAGTGCGGTAAATCGAACCTTCCCGAATCCGCGCTTGGGGGATCGCTTGGCGGTAAGGCCCATGCAGCCAACGTACCGCCTCGCAATCTTCCGCGCCTTCCTTCGTCAGTCGTCCCCAAACTTGCACTGTATCGGGGTGCCATGCTTCCCGCCAGTCGGCATAATCGCGGGGATTCGGGGTGATTCCCTGCAACTGCATCCAATCTGCGGCAGCTTGTCGCACTTCATCGATAAATTCCCCCACTTTCTCCAAATTGCGAACCCGCACATCTTTAATTAAAGAACGATCGCCACTCCATTGCCAATGACAACCGATGAGCGGTTTTGGTTCTTCAATATCATAATATTCAGGATAAAATAGCCGATGGTCGGCGCGTCGCCAAGACTTACCGAAACCGCCTAATATCATAGCGAATTGGGTTAAAGATTGCAGCAACTTTTGCAAAGCGTCTCGGTGATTTTCCGGGATATTTCGGGTGAGTAACCAGCTTAATTGTCCTTCCACTTCGTAAGTCGGAACAGCATAAGAACCTTCGCCAAATTCATCCAATTTCAAGGCAGTTTCCCGGAAAGTCATCGCCACCAAACCCACCTTCCCATCACCTTGCACGCCGCCAAACAAAGTTTCGATTAAACTATCACTATTAGCCGCATTTGTCAAGCCACCAAAGATTCGCAAACCATGCCCGCGCAAAGCAGCTTTAAACATATTCGGGCGAAATTCTCCCGTTTTATCCAGTAACTTAGCCGCCGCACCTTTGCCTTGCAATTGCACGCGATAGATTACCTCGCCGCTGTGGTTTTTCGGTTGTCCGTAGCCAGCACTAACGCGACAACCAATGCCAGTAGAAAGCGCTTTTTCCCAGATATTCCAGATGTTTTCCCATTCAGTTTGATCTAAATTAACGCTACTGGAAATACCGAATTGCAATTTGGGTTTGAAGAGGGAAATTTGCACGAACGCACCCGCAGATTTACGATCGGTTTTCACTTGCCAATCTTGCTGGGGATGGACGATATCAACTAACTTTTCTTGCCAGGAATTATCGACAGGATAGCCGCCATGAAAACGCAGAATTCCGGGTTTAAAATCTCCCCCATTTAACAATTCACCGCAGTAGCGATTAGCTTCTTCCGGCGTACAAGCGTGGCGGAAAATTCCCTTCATACTGCTACCGGGATAAAATGGCCAACCAAACGCACCAATAGTAGGGCGAATAATGCCATCATCTTGACCCGCATTAGTAACAAATCGCCAGTTAATCGCATAAGTGCGAGTTTGCACGTCGGCGTCGAATGCGGGGGGATGGGGATAAGCTTTTTCCACCCATTCCGATGTCCAGAGTTCGGCATCTTGTTGCGATACATCTTTTTTAATGTATTGCAATTGGCAACGTCCAGCAGTTTGCGCTTGGAACATTAAGGGTACTTTTTTAGCTGCGTCGGGGATATTCGTCATATTGATTAATTTTGAGAGAATTTATCCAAAAGGTACGTTGTTGCGCTTTAGCGCTAAAGCGCAACAACGTACCTAAAACACCTAACCTTTATATCGCTGTGTCCACCAAACTATACAATCGCACAACTGAGTTAACACCGCCATAGCAACACGCTGATCTTCTAAGGGTATTTTCCATAATTTTTCGCTCATTTTCTGCACTGCTTTGATATCATCAGGACTAACTTTATCGTTAGGTAATTCAACGCCAGCTTTTTTCATCACTTCCACCAGAGTATCCCAGGTTTCTTTCCAATATTTTGACTTCTCCTCCTCTTTTTTCTTTAACCGCAAGTGTTCACCCCAAAATCTTTCCAATCCGTAAGCAACTGCCATTCGCATTTTATAGGATTGATTGAGAGAATCTTTGCTGCGCGATTTGGCATTTAATACCAGTTTTTGCGCTTCTCGATCTAAGCCGTAAGAATTCCATGCCATAATTAATAATCTCCTCCTAATGTGACTTTACAACGACCAAAACCAATGGATTCCAAACCACCAAAATAGAGGTTTTCGGATTCGGAATTACCAAAAGGTTGCCATCCGGTTTCTTTCAATGCGATCGGGAAAATTAAGATGCTTCCTTCTGGTAGCGCTTCTACGTTGAAAAATGCACCTTTTTCTGTATCTACTTTTTTCACTTCATCGAGCAATTTTACTCGACTTTGGCGATAAAGTGCCATATCGTGCAGCATGGAAATATCGTTATCGTCAACAACTACTAAGTTAGATGCAGATAAATCTATACCTTTGGGAATCCATTTAGTTAAGTCTTCCTCATGTTCGATTTCGAGAAATCCCAAGTTGAAAAATAGCACTTTGCGATCGACTCCCACTTGTCGTCCTTGCAGCGTTTTCGATGCGGTGTAAGGTTTGGGAATAGTGGCGTTGATTTTTGCGATCGCACTATATCTTTTCAGCAATCTCGGACAACTAATCCACACCACAGGTTGACCGGGACAAAATACTGGCAACCATACCAAAGACGCATATTCAAACTTTACTTTTGCTTCCGTTGTACCGCCATCTTTGGGTTTATCTGGCGTATCAATTACCTCATGTCCATACCAATCTTGTTCCATTCCTGGTTTTTTCTTTCGCATATCAGCGCGAAACCTTCCGCGAATTGAACTACCAGGAATAATCGCTGTTTTGGTGAATTGGTCGCGAAAAATTAGGTTTAAGTTTCCCGTTTCTTCGCCTGCGCTTGCACCAACATGAAGAGGTGCTAAAGTTTCGATGATTCCGAATGCTTGATGATACATTTATTCCACTCCTTTGGCAAAAATTCCTAAAATTTGATTGACATCTTTCAGATAATACTCTGTCGCGTCAATGCTGAGTTGTTTATCCGACAATTGCAAAAACTTCCAAATATTTCCCGAAGTAACTACTCCTAAAATAACCGGAATTTGATTACCCTCCCGTTTGTTAAAAATTTGAGCGGCTAACATTTCAGAAGCACATTGACCCAACCCCCCTACAATATTTTCCTTTTTAGCCTCTACCAGAATAACAACCGGAGATTTGAGAAACAACTGTTCGGTAGAATTACTAATGATATAGTCGCAGGTTCCGTTTAATCCTCGTTCAAAATCCACATTAAAATCCACTCCCGAAAACAAGCTGATTTTGGAGGCTATCTGTTTTCGCAAATCCAGTAATATCGGCGCGATAATCATTTCCGATCGCGCTTTTTCCGTATTGATTTTTAAAGCCAATTGTGCATTGTCTTGTAAAAATTCCGTGAGTAATGGACTAGGTTCTAATTGAGGAACGTTGGCGAAAAGGTCTACATCTTCTGAAATAGTTAAATCAAAAGCTTTTTGCACTTTTTCTAAGGTAAAATCACTGTAAGACATTTGATTTTTCTCCCTATTTTACAGTTTTCGTAGGTTGGGTTGAACGATAGCGAAACCCAACAAAGCGTTGGGTTTCCTAGCGTCAACCCAACCGACAATTCTAAAGGTAGGGATAAACCACATCCCCAACGTTGGAAGGAATAACCTTCAGTAGGAAACCAAGTTTTTGGCCAATTATGCCAAGGTTCTTTGAGGGGATTTTTTAATAGGTAAACTGTTCCTGCGGGGACGGCGTATCGACCGCGAAATAAGCGTTTGGTTTTGCCTTTTCCTCCTAGTCGATAGCGATAGGGTATAGGTCTTTCGGTTAAGAAGGTTTCTGTTTCCCAAGCTGTCTCCCATTTGGCATTTTGAAATATCATTGGTTCGCGGTATGATAGACGATTGGAACCCCAAACTGCTGGGGTAATTAAGGCGAATTTTTGGCCGACTGGTTGGTTGAGTAATTGTTTGGTTTTTTCGTCTATTTTCAAGCATTTTATATCTACGAGATGTCCTTCGCCGCCGAAACGATACCAACCTGCTGCTAGTTCGATATTACTGAGGTAAATTAAGCAGGTGTCGGGGTTCATTTGCACGGCATTTTCTAGGAAGAGACTACCGCGATCGCTATTTACATCCACTTTGCGTTGTTCTAATTCCAAACGCGGGTGTAAATGCGGTAAATATTCCCAAGGATTGACGAAAACCTGTTGCGGTTTCTGCCATTCTTTAATCGCAATCCAACTACCTTTTTTATCAAATTTTCCAATCGGTGACGAACCTGTTTCTGTTTGCCACTCTTCTCGATCGGGATACCAATTTAGCTGATGTTTTATTTTACTATCTGTTATTAGAAAAGTAAAGGGAACGGGAACGTGAAAGTTTTGCAAATTATTGCTAAACGCCCAAAAAGGGCCAGCAATTCGCAATGTTTGCAATTCATTTTGCTGGTAAGTAGTAGCATATAACCCGGAAACAGTAGCAGCAGAAGCGGGAAAACTACTACCGGAACGACCGACTAAGTTTTCTGGCGAAAGAAATCGTCCGGCGCTACCATAGAGGAAACCTAAAGGTTCGATCGTAATCAGATACTCGAAAGTTATTGACATAAGTGAAAACCTATTTTAGCAAGGTTAGCGATCCAATCATTCAAAGCAGTATCAACATTTTTGCAATCCTCTTGTCGATTGCCAAAAATTCCGGTTTTATCTTCAAAATCCCAGAGATGTTGGTATAATTTCTCGCGATTCTTTTTACCGAAATAAACTTCAAACAAACCTAAAGCTACTTCTGATTGATTTTCCTTAAAGGCGTGACTGGATGCCAAAACTGCGACATCATTATATATATGCGTCCAATTTTTCCCATCATTGCGATCGCGATATCCCGTCAACACATCTGGCAAAAACCACCAAGGACAAACCCATTTCAAATAGTTACCGCCATTGAACAATACCCGCAACGCAAGGCGATCGCGTCCGCCTTTTTTCGCTGACTGTTCCGTTTCCCGACAGTGTTGCAAAATATCTCGCTGCGGTACGCCTCCCGCCGCCCAAACAAAACCAACGCTGACGGTAAGTTTTCGTTGGTGTTTTTGCCAAACTTGGAGAAATTGATAAAACCAATCAAGGCATTCTTGCGATGACAATTTGCCATCATTGCGATAAAATACACCTAGAAAATCATCGCCACCTGCATAAATAATTCGACCTAAATCTTTGGGAAGAGAAGGTTTTAAATGGTTTTCTCCCCATTTCAGCATCGCGTGACTGAATTCGTTTAATTTTTCTGATTTTTCTGCTTCGTTACCAGTTTGATCAAGTTCTTGCAGATAATCACTGATGCGATCGCCATCTCCTTGAAACCATCCCGTCCAAAGATTTTCTTTATGGCGATCGAGATCGGTAAATTTTTTCGGTATTTCGACATCAGGAAGTTCGTCAGAGTTAAGATTTAGTTGACGGGCGATCGCATGATAAGTAATCAGTCGCTTAATTAGTTCGGGAAGACTCAATTGTTCGCTTTCTTCTACGAAAGCTTCTCCTAATGGTTTCAATTCACTAAGTTGGCGATAAAATTCGCGAATTTCCCGATCTTCAGCGCTAAGATCGCGATCGCGTGGATCGATAGCGCGGCCCATACCCGGATATGCGATCGCATCCGTACCCGATAGAGTGGAACTTTCGCCCATCCAATTAATGCCGATCCAATCCCGTTTTTGCTTAATTTTGCCGAGATTTTTACGCGCTTCGCCAATAGTTTGACCTTGCGCCCAAAAGAACTCCCAAGCGTGATTCGTCCATAAATCCCACTCCCCGCCGCCACTGATAATCTTGAGGAATCTGGTTTTCGATCCACTCCTGACAACTGCGGGTAAGTGTATTCCAAGCGCGATCGAATACCGCAATTGCTTCTTGGCGCGGGAAATCTCCATCGATGATAATCTGGTTAGGCGTTCCCTGCACTACGTTAATGATGGCAGGAGAAATTACTTTATATCCTTGTTTTTCGGCAGTTTGGCATAAAGCGTAGGCGAGATAGGAAAGGATAAAGGAACTACCGTATAAGTCGCGCAGTTTGCGGGATTTTTCGATAAAACCTTGCACTGGGGCAAAGGTGATAGCGGTGTACATAGGTTTTGGGTGGTGGGTGGAGGTGCGATCGATAATTTAGCAGTGGGGTGGAAAAGGGGTTTTCCAAAGCCGATCGGCCTTAATTGTGGTTATAAGTGGTTGGTAGAGAACGACAGTGGAAGCAGAGGAAAGAGACTTTTCAACCAACCAGTTTTAATCACGTCTGACGCGAATTGAGACATTTAATTATAAATTTGGCACTTTTAGCGGTTGATTTTTTGATTTGGTAATGTTTTTTTGCGAAGCTGACGCAGAATTCCTGAAATGCCGATGCTGTCGTTGTGAGCCTCGATAGCTGATGGAGAGAGGGTTTCAGCGATTTTCGATCGGTGTTTTTGTTTGGTTTTGGCTTAAAAATCTGTTACCCTCGCAAATCGGTGTTGGATGGTATGCTGGGTAAGGGTTTCAAAAGAAGCTCTCCCGGCGACTGGGTTAAGTCGCTTTGTTGGAAACCCTACTCTAGCTATGAAAAGCATTGCATTGACGATCGCCTCCCGGCGACTGGGTTAAGTCGCTTTGTTCAAAAGAGAGATTGCACCAATTGCGATCGCCCATCAAAAAAATAAATAATGATGTTGGCGTTCTCGATCGGTGCAACTCTCATCAACCACTAAATATTTAAAACCCCAGCTAATAACGCAATTCTGTTAAAATTTAACCGTAGCTCTCAAGACAATCCCAATTATTATTAATTTTGCTCCCTAGCTTGAGTGACTCCACCTAAATGATAGGTACTCCAAAATTCCCCGTAATTCTTGTCAGCCAAGAAGCTTATGAACTCTCCAGTCAGGAAACGATGGGAAGTAAATATAAGTTTTGGTTTGAGCATGAAGAATTGGGTATTTGTCTGTACAAGCAAGCGCGAGAAAACTTAGGCGAAGATTGGGCTGAAAAAGTGGTATAGCAACCGCCAAGGCGGTTAAGCCATAAATCTGGGGAGGGGGCTAGGGGTAGGGGCGAAGCATTCGGGCATATAATTTATTGGTTAAAACCGAAGATTTACTACCCGAATGCTAATGCCTCCGGCACGCTACGCGAACGCCCCTACTGCCAAGAGTCGCCTTGGCGGTTGCTATA
>CASBRD010000101.1 GCA_949128025.1 Oscillatoriales cyanobacterium PMM_0008
TGCCGTTTACTCCTGGATTATCCATCCAGTATCGCAACGCTTTATTACGAACAAAAAGCCCAGTCCGCAACATCTCATCAATGATGCGGTACTGGGTTTCTGTTCCTTTTAGCTTGGCTGAGTAAACTAACATTTTATAGAAAATGCAGATTATAATACAGTAGCATGATTTGTCCTCATTGGGTACATCGAGTACCCAATGAAGACCCACCTTTCATCCCAACACCAAGCAGAAGCTGCTATGGTGTGGGTCTGACCGGCGGGGTAGATAAAAAGTTAGATTTATCGGCAGCCGGAAGTGGCGTACCCCTAGAATGGAAAGCAGCGAGTGAATTTGGAGTTGGCCATGCGACTGCTACACACAATGCTACGAGTGGGCAATCTGGAAGAATCCGTTAAGTTCTACAGTGAAGTGCTGGGCATGAAGTTGCTGCGCCAGAAAGATTATCCAGATGGCAAATTTACCTTGGCTTTTGTGGGATATGGGGACGAGTCTGACCACACTGTATTGGAATTAACTTACAACTGGGGAGTCCCTAAGTACGATTTGGGCGATGCTTACGGTCACATTGCGATCGGAGTCGATGATATTTACGGTACTTGCGAACAAATCAAGGCTCGTGGCGGTAAAGTAGTGCGAGAACCAGGCCCGATGAAACACGGTAATACTGTAATTGCTTTTGTGCAAGACCCCGATGGGTATAAGGTTGAGCTGATTCAGGTCGGTACGACAAGCTCTGCCGCCCAGAACCAGGAATCCGAATTGGTCAGCAGTCATTAGTCAGCAGTCATTAGTCAGTGGTCAGTGGTCAGTGGTCAGTGGTCAGTGGTCAGTGGTCAGTGGTCAGTTGTAATTAATTATTTTTTGACTTTTGACTTTTGACTTTTGACTTTTGACTTTTGACTTTTGACTGCACAAGTTCTGTGAATCATGCTATCCTAGTTTTAGACCTGGACTCATGCGGCCACAACGCCCAAACCTTGTCAGAACCGGAAGGTAGCAGCAATACGGGATGCTTGTAGCAGGCGTGAACTCCGGGTCACCCTTTTTTTAAGAGCAGCAGCGGCTATGGCTGGTTTAGGAGATCTGGTTAAAAAAGCGTTTTATCTGGGAGTTGGGGTGGTTGCCGCTGCGGGAGAGAAAGCGGGGGTAACACTAGGGGAACTGCGAGAGCAAGCCCAAAAACTCACAGATGAAATGGTGGCCAAGGGCGAAATGACAACCGACGAAGCGCGACGTCTGGTTGACGAGATGGTAAGCCGAGCCCAGCAGCAGCAACCTATTACCTCATCCACGGACACCAAACCCTCTGAACCGCGTCGCATTGAAATTGTCGTTGAAGACGATGACTCCGCTGGGGGGGAAACTAAGAATGTGGATTCTTTACGAGAACAAGTTATAGCACTGCAAGAAGAACTGCGCCATCTGAAGCAGGATTAGTATGGTGACAGCAGATGCGTTGTCAGCACTTGAAGTTATGCTTGGTGCGTATGGTTACCGAATAGCCTTTTGGCATAGCTCGGCAAGCTACAACGGTTAAGAATTGTTTATAAAGATGTCCACATTAAAAGGCTTGTCTCAAGAAGATTCTAATTTATTTTGAGATATAGGCCAACATAAGAAACTATGGAAGAATTGCAGAAAAATTTGGTTGAAATACTAGAGACGGTTGCTAACGACGCGGAGCAGTTTTTACTTGAAGCGCTGGAAACGTTGGCAGTGGTTACTGAAGAAGTTGCCCATGAGTTGCAGATTAGTATATCAGAAGATGTAGAGCGGTTTTTTAGTCAAGTGGTCGAGCCATTTCTGGGGCTGAATTCGCAACTGGAAGAGACATTTTTCGAGGATGAATGGTCAGTAAGCGATCCGGAAGATTCTTTGCAAACCCAACATCCTGCTTGTGTTGGTTGTCGTCATTTCCACGGTCAAGCTTATGGGGGTAATTTGTTAGTTTGTGGAATGCACCCTTATGGTTGGGATGGGGATAATTGCCCAGATTGGGAATCGGGTGAAAGAATGGATAACGATTACAATCCACCATTTATTTTTTAGGTACTTATCATGGCTAACTCCTCAACTCAATTCAATACCACGCCAGAGTCGGTAGTATTGGAGCAAACTTTAGAGATGAAGTATGGGGAACGGGATATTGCGGAAGGAAAGCTGATCACTTTCCCCAATCCCCGCGTGGGGCGACGCTACAATATCAACATTACTTTGCCAGAGTTTACTTGTAAGTGTCCGTTTTCTGGCTATCCTGATTTTGCGACGATCCACATTACCTATGTCCCAGATGAAAAGGTAGTGGAGTTGAAGGCGCTGAAACTTTATATTAACAGTTACCGCGATCGCTACATCTCTCACGAAGAATCGGTTAATCAAATTTTGGATGATTTTATTGCTGCTTGCGATCCTTTAGAGGTAAGTGTCAAAGGGGATTTTACTCCTCGCGGTAATGTCCATACGGTGATTGAGGCGCGTCACCAAAAGTAAGAGGGAAGAGGGAATCCCTCTTTTGCGATCGCAGGACGCCATCAAGTTTCGCTGGCTAATGAGGTGGGACCGATCGCAACTTCTTCACTAATTGCAGGCGTTTTGAGTCGATCCAAAATCTCTATAATCTCGCGCTCAAAGGCTACTTGAGCGCGATTTGTTCTACCGCCTACATAAAGGAGTCCATCTTCTTGTAAGGCCCAAATCTGGGAGTGAGAGACGTAGCTCATGATGACGCCTAGCATGAGTAAACCAAACCCAGCGTAAACAAATGGAATACCCGGATCGGCTTTAATTTGCAAACCAGTACTGCCAACAACTTCCACAATTTTAAACCTGACGCCATTGATTTCTGCGGACATTCCTTCGCGAAGAGTGGATATTAGTTTACCAGCAGTATCGTAAATTAGTAAAGTTCCTTGCAAGTCCCGTGTTAAAAGGGAAACTCCCTCACTCAAATCCGGTTTGGTGGGAATCCAAGTTCCCCAAATTCTACCTTTACCGCCAGTATCTAATTGAGCCATAGGTAACTGCAAAATTGGGCTATTATTAAACTGGAATCGGATCGCGGCGATGCCCCAATCTGTCTGATAGAATGTCACTCCCCGATAGCGTAGCGGTTTGTTGACGTAAATTGTCTGACGATCTACTTCTTTTCCTTCTTTATCCAAAACTGATAGATCGGAATAAAACTGGTTAACTGAGCCTTGTGGCGTGTAATCAATCCAGAAGCGATTTACTTTTAATGACCAATCTTTGGGAAATTGCGGTTCTGCGAAAGGCCCAGCTTCAATGATATTTTTGACTTGAAAAGTTTGCCCGCTAGGAACCATTTCTTGAGCCAGAAATCCGCTCATAGCTCCCCAAATTGACCCTGCTAAAATGAGTAGCATACTGGCATGAACGACGATCGGGCCGATGCGTCCGACTATGCCTTTACGAGCATAAAGAGTATCTGCTTCTTGAAAGATGCGATAGCCGCGCTTTTGCAAAGCTGGCAATAAGGAATTTATCGAACCTGTTTCTATTTCAGCACTTAAAGCTAATTTTTCAAACTGGCGGGGTTGGTCGTAAAATTTCCAACTGCGAGCAGCTTTTAAAGCTGGAAACTGACGGGTAAATGTGCAGGCTGTTAAGCTGCTGCCAAACAGAATTAGCAGCGATAAAAACCACCAAGTGCGATAAACATCGTTTAATCCCAGGATTAAGATAACTTTCCAGGTGAGGAAACCAAATAAAGCTGGATGTTCTGGATAGTTTGTCTGGTAAAATGGGATGGATTGAGCTTGTTCGATGACGGTGCCGCTGATGCTGAAGACTGCGATCGCTAACAGCAGCAAAATCGCCAGCCGCAAATTTGCCAGTAGCGGCAATAACTCGCGCTGGAAGAAATTTTTCACTTTGGTAATTGGTGATTCGTAATTGTTAATTGTCATCTTTCCTTATCTTTTTTCTATGACGCTTTGTCTTCAGTAATTCCGAATTGGTAGTTACCACATTCTCACGGGAATCCGAGACAGCAGCGAAAATACGCCAAATCCTACTAATAATGCACCGCTAACTGGGTTTATCCAACCAGACCAACGACGCAATTCCAATAATTTTTTAATAGAGGCGGTGAAAGTACCAGCCACAATTAATGGCGCGACGTATCCTAATGTATAGGATAGCAGCAAAACAGCGCCTAAAATAAAGTCTTTTGTTCCTGCAACCCAAGCTAGCAAAGTTGCTAGAACGGGTGTGCTGCAAGGGGAAGCAACTAAGCCGAATGTTAAACCTAGCAGATAGGAACGGACTCCTGCTGGTAAATCTTTGGAGATAAATTCTGTGTTGGTAAAGGATGGAAATTGTAAAGGCAGGGCTTCTAGTAAGTTTAACCCCATCAAGATGGCGATAATGCTAACGACGATCGGCAAGCCAATGCCAATTTGACCGTAGACTTGTCCCAGCAAACCTGCTGCAATTCCTAATCCAGCGAGGGTAGTTGCCAATCCCAAGGAGAACCAGGTGGATTGGGCGGCTGCTTGCAGGCGGCTTTTGGCTTCATAGCCGCCGATGTAGCCGATCGTAATCGGTAACATGGACAGCATACAGGGTGTGAGGCTGGTAAGCAAGCCCGCTGCAAAAATGATGCCGACACTCAGCCAACTGAGTTGAGTTAGCTGAGTTTTGACGAGGGTATCGGCAAATTGTCCGAGGTGGTAAAGATAAGTTTGCAGTGTTTCTATCATGCTGGGGCTAGTGGAATGCTTGACCTGCTTGCATTGTAGCTTAGATTAGATTTTGGATAATTATATTAAATTATCTCACCAAACCCGCCCCTTGTATATTCAAAGAGGCATAGCGATCGCGCTTCCCCATGCTGTTAAAAAATTACTGGTTGAGCGAAACTTGGCAAAAAATGGCAAAATATGCCAGAATAAAAATAAGGAGTTAAATGAGGTAAGTAATACCCGTGACAAGTATTAATATTTCTCTACCTGAATCAATGCGAACTTATATTGAAGAACAGGTAGCCCAAGGGGGTTATAGTACAGTTAGCGAGTATTTTCGTGAGTTAATTCGCCAAGACCAAAAACGCAAAACTACAGAACGTTTGGAAGGGATGTTATTAGAGGGTTTGGAATCAGGAAATGCTACGGCGATGACGGAGGAAGATTGGATGGAGATTCGTCAAGCTGTGCGATCGCGTATTTCCAAGCATCAGGGGTTGTAGGGGGAAAAATGACCTCGCTCCAAAAACGTCCACAGGTTATCCGTGACTTGATTGAATTAGCGACTTACATTAGGCATCTCCAAAAAAGAATGTAGAGACGTTGCATGCAACGTCTCTACAAGGGTTCCAGGTAACGCACCTTTAATTTGTGGAGATGTCTAAAGATCAAAACTGCCAGAATCTTTGTTTATCCTGCCGTTTCACCTTGGAGTAAAACAGTAATGTCGCTGCACTTTTCCCAGAAAATGACCGTGAATCTCCGAAAAATTGGCTTTACTGTACTGATTACCCTGCTGAGTGCTGGTGCAATACCTTTTGCTGCTAATTTGAGGGTGGTATTTTCTACGCCGTCAGTGTTGGCGCAAACATCTGATGCACGGAAAGCAGAAGCAGATAGACTGTTTGAGCAAGGGATTGAGCAATTTCAGACCAGTCAATATGAGGCGGCATTGCAGTCTTGGCAACAGGCATTAACTATTTACAGGGAAATTAAAAACCGCCAAGGAGAAGGAAACGCACTCGGAAATCTGGGAGCAGCTTACTATTCCCTGGGAGACTACCCAAAAGCTATAGGAAATGATAATGGTTTACTCACTTCTAGCGAAATTTTAGATTTGAAATTACACGCTGAATTAGTAGTTTTAAGTGCTTGCGATACCGGGAAAGGAAAACTAACTGGCGATGGCGTAATTGGATTATATCGTAGTTTAATTAGTGCCGGTGTACCCAGTGTAATTGTATCACTTTGGGCAGTGCCAGATGCCCCGACAGCAGCGTTGATGATGGAATTTTATCAAAATCTGCAAAAGAACCCTGATAAGGCTCAGGCATTGCGTCAGGCGATGTTGACGACGATGAAAAATCATCCTGAACCGAAAAATTGGGCAGCTTTTACTCTGATTGGAGAAGCTGAGTGAGCAAAAAAACTCGGTGTACTTCTGCTCTAACCTAAACTTCTCCTAGTCCCTAGCTATACCTACCGCGTATTGCAATTAGTCAAACCAAAAGTTATACTTTTATCACACCTGAAAGTATGATTTTATGGCAAACGTAAAAACAGCAATTTCGCTGCCAGAATCTTTGTTTAAACAAGCGGAGGCGGTAGCTGAAGAACTGAAAGTCTCACGCAGTCGCTTAATGGCACTTGCGCTAGAAGAATTTATCCGCCGTCGTCAAAATCTACAATTGTTAGAGAAAATTAATGCCGCATACGCTGACCCTCCTGATGAGGAAGAACAAGCTATGCTTCGCACTATAAGTCGCTATCATCGGCGGATTGTTGAAGGCGAATGGTAATCAATCAAGGTGATATTTTCTGGATCGATCTCGATGCACTTTCTGAACAAACCCAGATTTAGGCATCATCGCTAACGGCAGTTCGCACTAAAGTCCAGATTGTCCAGCCAATTGCTGAAATCAACACAAAGACCATCAATAAGGATAGAGCCGAAAAAGGAGATATGATTGCCATCAGTAATAAAGATAATAGCAGAACCATCGAAACTGATTTTTTCATCGGTGTTTTTTATCATCAATCATTTCTACTCTTTCAGTCTATATACTCAATTTCAGATCGACCTCTAACTTTGGCAGCATTTGAGGTAGACTGATGGCAGTCATGCGATCGATCGCTTCGTGTCATGCTGTCTCACCCCCAATCCCTTAACGCTGCACTTGTCCCAGGTAATCTGCGCCGCGTTCACCATATCGCCTTGAACGTCAAAGATATGCAGGCTTCTCGCCGTTTTTACGGAAATATCCTGGGTTTGCACGAATTGACAGGCGATGAAGTTCCCAAAACGCTGGTTGACTTGGTAGCTGCTGGGAAAGTTGCCAACTTCGTTACTCCCGATGGTACGGTGATCGATTTGTTTTGGGAACCGGATCTCTCACCGCCAGATCCAGACCCCAGTCGCGCTTTTACTCGCGCCAATCATTTAGCCTTTGATATCGATCGGCAGTTGTTCGATACCGCACTTGAGGTGCTGAAACTGCATCAAGTACGCATAGATCATGGCCCAGTTACTCGTCCTACCGGACGCGGAATCTATTTCTACGATCCTGATGGCTTTTTGATCGAGATACGCTGCGATCCTATTTAAGAGGATCGCAAGATCCGATCGCGATCGCGTACTTGAAGCCCGCCAGCGCGGGCTTTGTTTGTATAGCCGCGACTTTAGTCGTCGGGTAAAAAAGGGTTTAGGCAAGCCGATTTGGTATCACAAGTATAGCTAGCCCCTAGCCCCTAGCCCCTAGTCCCTAGCTATAATTTGTGGCTAACCCACAAGAATCATGACAAAACCCGCCCCTACAACTTCCGACGAAGGCACTAGCCCCTGACTGCGTAAGTCCTGCTTGAGTTTCAGACACTGCGGGATATAGAGGAAGGCTAGTTATATGAAGATTTGTAAATATACTTGACGAGGATAGCAGAGGTGAGTCAATATAGTTTCAGAGGTGAACAGAGGCTCTGGAAAACCAAGAGAAATTCTACTCTCCTATCCAAACGACAATTAGTTTTACAGGAAGAAGCTGACATGACGAACACCAACTCAATTAAAACTGGCCTGAGCTTTGCAAAGATTGTCAAGAAAACTTACATACTTGGTATTTTGACTGCTAGCTCCGTTGGGCTGGTTCCCTTTATCGCCCAAGCTAATCCTAATCCTTGCTGCCAATCTCGTGGTGGCGACAACGCTGTCATTCAGACAAGTAACCAACAAGCGACTGCTAATGGTAAAGGTAACTCAATTAACCAGAATTCCAGTCAGTCAAATAACGGCGGTCGTCGCCAAGGAACAGGCAATCAAGGGGTTGTACAAGACCAATATCAGGAAGCCAACAGTCATGGGTATGGTAACCGAGTCGATCAAACAGCTCGGCAAAGTAATGGCAACCGAAATCAAATTCATCGTCCCGTTCAGCGCCCCTCTAGCTGTAACAATACTTGCGCTAGAAAGGGAATTTAGTTACCGCGATCGCGTGATTTTGTCAGCTTCCTAGTAGAGGCGGAAGAAAGTACGAGGCTTTAAGCGTTCTCAAGCATAAGCACTTTCTTCCTCCTAATAGAAGCTGTTACTTACAGAAAATAAAGCCATGAAGAAAACTTACATATTTGGTGTTTTGGCTTTTGCCACTCTTGGGATGTTGCCCCAACTTGCAATGGCTCAATCTTACAACAGTAGAGGTGGTGATAGTGCTGTCTCGCAACAAAGCTCGCAAACCGCTACCGTGACCGGCAACAACAATAATGTGAAAAAACATATCAATGTGATTAATATCGATCGCAGCGGTAGAGGCGGGCGTCAGAGATTCGGGGGCGACCGGGGTGTTGTGCAGAACCAAAATCAGGGAGTCGATGTCAGGGGCGATCGCAATACAGTTCGTCAAAACGGGCGGCAATTCAATAGCGATCGAAGCTATCCGGGTTTTGTCGATCGATCCATTTGAAATATTTGTTCCACTAGCTTTTTCAAGAGGTACACATGAGAGTTTTTTTAATGGCGTTCAGTTTTTTATCTGTTTCTGCTGTTTTAGTTTTTGAGCCTTTTTCAAACTCTTCTGTGAGGGCACAATGCGTGCAATTCGATCAGGGCATTCAAGTTTCCATCAGTGGTTCTGGACCAGCGCGACGCAGCAATAACGTCGATATGCAAAGTGAAGGGTCTTGTAGAGGAAACGCTATTGTAACTACTGGTCAACAGATTCACGTAGGGCCAGGTCGGGCAGTTCAAGAACGAAATGTACGACAAACTCTGCGCGGCGGTAGCAATAATGGAATTGGGAAAGGCCCAACAGTTCAGATTCGAGTTAATCCCACAATTGACGTATACAACGCGGCAGATCGATACAGAAATTTACAGCATCGGTAAAAAGTAATTTTTCGATCTTTCTGCTAGACTTTAATCAGATTTTCTCGCAAAGAAAAATCAACGATTGCTCGAAATAAATACGCCTAGTGAATAGCTATAAGCGAATAATTTTGAGCAGTCGTTTTTCTTAAATTAGGAGTTACAGTATGAATCGGATGATTTTGATTTTTGCTACTACCTGCATTGCTTTAGTCGCCGCATACGATCGGGCCGCGATCGCAGAAATATTTTTGGATAGCGCCAGCCAAGAAACCAGGATTGACTTTAATCGGAATCCCCAGGCTCTCGGCAATTTTAGTAAGTTCAATCACTTGCTATACATAAACAAAAGTTTTTTCTTACCACATCTTGATTCAGGAGAAGTTTCTCCAAGTAATCTCACCCAAACAGATAATTTCCTTGCTAGAGAGCCTGAGAGAAAAAATCCTCCTGCAATACATATAAGAAAGCCTCTTCAGCCGCGCCAAAATGTTTCCGAGCAACAACAAACCACCAGGATTAATCTGGATTCGCCAAATATCAGGCAAGCTCATAATCTGGTAATTAGCAGCGATTCAGGCACAGAATTAACTGCACAAATCACTGTAGACGGCAGAGTTGTTAAAACAATTAAAGGTCGTGGAGGTACGGTTAATTTATCAAGATTTCTTTCCAGAGGTAGACACAATATTCAAATTTCTGGTAACTATACACCTGCAAGTTCCTCCGTTCAAGTGGAGTTTTCTGGTTCTGGCACAACAATAGATCAAGCCACAGGAGGTAGCGGCATAGTAAGGCAGATTTTCATTATCGATGTGGAATAGCCAAATACCAAAGATTACTACGCGATCGCATTTTGTAGGCATTTCGCTTCTAAACAATATCCAAACACCGAAGTCTCGCCTGTGCGAACAGACTCGGTGCTTTTTGCTTATAGTAGGTTACATCTGAGGTATACAGCCCGTTTCAGGTGAGTGAGATACAGAGAAACTTGAAGAAACCTCTTCAAGAAACCGGGTTTCTTAAAGAGTTCTTGAAGAAACCCGGTTTCTGCGGTGTACTTCATACAACTGAAAACCGCTGTAAGCTATCGTAGAAACAGAGGCATTCACCTTGTTTGTCCTGTGTGACTCCATTCAATAGACAAGGTTACCTCTGCGGCAACCTTTGAACCACGCTTAAAACTCTGCTTTGCTGAGGTTATTTAACTCATAATTTTTGTAAACTATTTCAGAGGTAGCGTTTGAGGAGGTGATTAGTGTCTGAGTAGTTGTGTCGTTAGAGAGGCGATTTACTGATGTTCTCGCGTCAATTCCTAATTCAGATGGCGCACGATCGCGAACTTTCTCCAGAACAGGAGGAAGTGTTCTTGCTGCGCTTTGCAGAGGAGATGGAATACGAAGAAATCGCCTTGAAACTGGAAACTTCCGAAGGTGCCTGCCTCAAACGCATGGGCCAAGTCTATAACAAGTTTGGCATCGACGGTTTTACCAGAGGCAAAGAGAACCGTCTCCGCATTTACCTGCACAATCAGGCGCAGCGGCCTAGAGAAGAAGAGGAAAGAAGAGGAAAATATGGAGACGCGGTGATGCCGTCGCCCTTATCTGAAATTTCCAATACCCAGACCCAAAATGCGATCGCTAATAGCAAAATCTTTATCTCCTACCGCCCCCAAGAACCAGACCTCCACCTTGCCGAACAGCTCTCAGAAGCCCTGAAAGCGTCTAGTCAGCAAGTATTCATGGCACAAGAGAGCATCCGGCTGGGAGAAAATTGGCCCCAACGCATCGACATCGAATTAAAGCAGTGCGATTACTTCCTGCTGCTGCTATCTCCTCAATCCGCCTTCAGCGATATGCTGATCGCAGAAGTACAGCGCGTCAAAGAGTTGCGTTCTATCCACAACAAACCAGCAATTTTAGCCATTCGCGTCGATTTTCCCCTCAACTCGCCGCTAAGCTACGACCTTCGCAGCCATTTACACGACGTTCCCCAAATTCAGTGGCGAGGAGAAGCCGACACAGCCGCCGTTGTGCAAGAAATCCTCAGCTTTGTCAAAAATGGGCGTAAAGATATACAACCTGACACCCAAGGGCCGATCTATGAAACAGATCTCCGTCTTACCCCGATCGCATTAACCATACCCGTAACATCGGAAAGCTTGGACGGTCGTCCATTACCAGTAGCAGCGCCGGAAGTACCGGAAGGTCAAGTGGACTTAGCCTCCTCCTTTTATATAGACCGACCTCCTATTGAATCTCGCTGTTACGAAATGATTTTGCAACCGGGCGCTTTGATTCGCATCAAAGCACCCCGACAAATGGGCAAAACTTCCTTAATGGCTAGGATTCTCAATCATGCAGAAAATTCCGGCTGTCAAACCGTAAGTTTGAGCTTTCACCTAGCAGAGCGATCGATCTTCAGCAACCTGGATCGATTCTTAAAGTGGTTCTGCGCTTGTGTAGGTTTAGAATTGCAGCTGCCTAATAAACTAGCGGACTATTGGGATGATATTTTTGGCAGCAAAGTTAACTGCAAAGCCTACTTTGAAAAATACTTGCTTGCCGAAATAGATCAGCCGCTCGTCTTGGGATTGGATGAAGTCGATCGCGTTTTTGAACACCCAGAAATTGCCGACGACTTCTTCGGACTTCTGCGAACTTGGCACGAAGAATCCAAAAAGCGCGACATTTGGAAAAAACTTCGCTTGGTAGTCGTACATTCCACAGAAGTTTATATTCCCCTCGACATCAATCAATCCCCTTTCAACGTAGGATTGCCAATTGAATTGCCAGAATTTAGCAGCCATCAAGTGCAGGAATTGGCGCAGCGGTACGGATTGAATTGGAACGCCTCCCAGGTAGAACAACTGATGAACACGGTAGGAGGACACCCATATTTACAGCGGTTTGCTCTCTATCACATTGCTCGCCAAGACATCACCCTTGAGGAACTGCTCCAAACAGCACCTACAGAAGCGGGACTTTATAGCGATCATCTACGACGCCACTTGTGGAATCTTCAACAGCGCCCAGAATTAGCGCAAGCGATGCTCGAAGTTGTTGCTACATCTAACCCAGTGCGATTAGAAGCAGAAGTGGCGTTTAAGTTGCACAGTATGGGGTTGGTACATCTGCAAGGTAATAATGTGAAACCGCGCTGCGATTTATATCGTCGATATTTCAGAGAACGATTGGGAAGCAGTTGATGAAGACAGCACAAAAATTAGTCGCGATTACCATATTTTTGGCACCGTTATTAATATGTAATGTAGGAGTTGGTTTAACTGCGATCTTGAACCAAGAAGCGGAGCCTCAGTATTATCGTTACCAGGCTCAGCCTGGTAACGAAAACCGGGAGGTTCTACCGGACGTTGTACAAGCAAATAAATCTTGTTCGATTAGCGGAAGATTATTCGGCGATGGTATCCAAGGAGACGGATCTTACTACGTTGTACCTTCCGCTCCTAATAGGGATGAGTCTCGATCGAGGATGGCTCGGATCGATTCTTCTAACCCTTCTTATCAATTATCGTCTTTGCCAGCAGGTCGTTACGTTCTTCGCGTTTTTCGCAGCGAATCCGGTTCCCTCCTTCCGGTAAAGACTTTTCCCCGCCAAAGAGAGGTAAACTGTACTGGTAGTGCAATCAGAAACGTGGATTTTGAAGTCCAGTAAGGGAATTGCAGATTTGAGATTTAAAATTGCTTTCTTTGAATGGCAAATCTAAAATTAAATCTAAAATCTAAAATTTAAAATCATCTAGGGTCATCTATATGAAAACAGAGAGTTACGGCAACGGACTTTCTCATGATTATAAATATCAAGTTGGCGGAAGTCTACCACCTGATGCTCCCACTTATGTGAAGCGACAAGCCGATCGCGATTTTTATGAAGGAGTGAAAGCTGGGGAATTTTGCTATGTACTTAATTCCAGACAAATGGGAAAGTCCAGCTTGCAGCTGCGAACGATGCAAAGGTTGCTTTCAGATGGAATTGCCTGTGCGGCGATCGATCTCTCAGAGATTGGTAACTGGGATGTCACCCAAAACCAGTGGTATGCAGGTGTTGTTTACTCGTTAGTAAATAGTTTCGATTTGTTTGACAAAATCGAATTAAGGAGTTGGTGGCGCGATCGCGAGTTTCTTTCCCCCGTACAAAGGTTGAGTCAGTTTCTTGACGAAGTGTTGCTGGTTGAAGTCAGCCAACCTATTGCTATCTTTATTGATGAAATTGATAGCATTCTCAAACTTAGCTTTCCGACCGATGATTTTTTTGCATTCATCCGCTACTGCTACAACAAACGAGCCGAAAACCCAGAATACAATCGTCTCACTTTTGCGCTTTTGGGAGTGACAACCCCATCCGATTTAATCCAAGACAAAAATCGCACGCCTTTTAATATTGGCAGAGCAATTCAACTTAATGGCTTTCAATTAGATGAAGCTCAGCCTCTAGCTAAAGGGTTGGCAGAAAAAATCGCCAATCCCGATATCGTGCTAAAAGAAGTATTAGCCTGGACTGGTGGACAACCGTTTCTCACCCAAAAGATTTGTAAGCTCATTCTTGAACAAGCAGAGGAGCAGAAAAGCAATCCTCCCCTCTTTCCCCCCCAGTGTACGGGGGGGGACGAAGGGGGGGGTTCCCAATTACCAAAATCCAAAATCGCCGATGTCGCGCAGCTAACGCGATCGCACATCATCGACAACTGGGAAGCGACTGATGAGCCAAAGCACCTCAAGACAATACGCGATCGCCTCTTAAGAAATGAGCAACACACAGGCAGATTGTTAGGACTATACCAACAAATTTTACAACAAGGCGAAATATCAGCAGATAACAGTACAGAACAAACAGAATTACTCTTATCGGGATTAGTAGTCAAACGGCAAGGAAAATTAACAGCAGCCAACCGCATTTATGCCTCCATCTTTAACCAGAATTGGGTCGAAAGCGTATTAGCAAATCTGCGACCTTATGCAGAATCATTAACAGCCTGGTTAGCCTCCAATTGCCAAGACGAATCCCGACTTTTGCGCGGTAAAGCCTTACAAGACGCCTTAGAATGGGCAGCAGAGCAAAGCTTGAGCGATCGCGATTATCAGTTCTTGACAGCCAGCCAAGAATTAGACCGAAAACAAGTTGAAATAGCCTTACAAGCCGAAAAACAGGCAAATCAAATATTAGCCGAAGCTCAACAAAAAGCCAATCGTACAATCAAAAGAGGCATCACCGTCTTGGGCGTAATTTCAGCCCTAACAGCAGCAACTATTTTCCACGCCGCTACAAGCATAAAAGCCGAATGGGAAGAACTGAAACTAGAGTCTAAAGGCATGAACTCCTTAAGATTATTTGAAACTCAAGGAGGCGAAGAAATCAAAGCTTTAGTCTCAGCCATGCAGGCGGGACAAGATTTGAAAAAAATGGTGGAAAAACATAGCCATTTGCAAAAATATCCAGCCATCAGCCCTTTATTAGCATTACAAACAATTCTCGATCAAATCCACGAGCGCAATCAACTAAAAGGTCATCAAGGCCAAATTTGGAGCGTAAGTTTTAGCCCCGATGGCAAACGCATTGCCACTACAGGAAACGACAACACTGTGCGTCTTTGGAATCGATCTGGCAAACTGCTATCTACATTCAAAAGCAATCAAGGTGAAGTCAAAACTGTAAGCTTTAGTACTGAAAAAAAGACCAATCCCCAATTACA
>CASBRD010000102.1 GCA_949128025.1 Oscillatoriales cyanobacterium PMM_0008
CTCTTTCTCCGTCTTTCTACGCTCTTATCCCTGCTTTTTGCTATTTTTTACTCCTTCTGTCTCTTTCTGTCTCCTTCTGTCTCTTTCTCCCTCTTACTCCCCCTCCCCGTCAACGGGGAGGGGGTTGGGGGGTGGGGTTCACCCAACAGATGCCAAGAAATTCTGATACACACTCTCAATACTTTGCGATTCAGAAGAAACATCTGATTCAATTTTCTTGAGACGCTCTAATTCAGTTTTACGATCGATTTCACGGGATTCTTTTTGCTGAAGCAGATTATCTAACTCGGCTTTGCGGGATTTAATATCATCGTTGATGCGATCGCTCACTTCCCGCTCATACACATCAAAGCATTCTTTCACAGCATCGTGAATCGGTTGCCATTGCTCCTGCGCCACCTGCGGTAGATATTTCACCAACTCTTTTTTGGCAGCTTTCACCAATTCTTTGCGAGCTTGATCTGCTTGGAAAAGACCAACACCCAATCCAACCATTGCCAGAGTTATTGGGCCTAAAATAATCCCGAAAATCGCAGAAACAGTTACGCTGATTCCGATCACAGCGATTAAATTAAGCAGGATATTTTTCCAATTAAAACCTGCTCCCATCAGTGCGGCTCCGGCAATATTTCCCGAAGCCAAAGAAACCAAACCCATTGCCCAATTTGCCCAAGCAGGAGAGTTATCTTCAGGCAAAGTAGTATTGTCTGCTGATATCTTTTTTCCGGTTAGTTTCTCGGTAATCTTGTCTGTTACCTTAGTGTATGAAGCGCCATAGGTTGCCGCACTTTTGGCAAGCTGTGTAAAAGCTGCATTCATTTCTTGTTCGGCGGTAAGAGTCCAAGCTGAAAACTTGTCGTTGATGTACTGCTCAAATGCTTGTTTAAGTCCCGCTTCAAACCTTTGCCGTTTACCTTGGTCGATGAAATCCCCAAATCTTAGATCGGGTTGATAGCGCATGAAATCGGTTTCAAAGGTGTTGCCCAAGTTAAGAACGTAGGTGCGAAAAGAGTCTGCAATTCCTCTCGCCTTACTATCGCGAATCGCTTTAATTTCCTGCTTGAATTCATCCCCAATCTTAGTCAGTTTATTAAACTCTGGCTCAACCGAATTAATCCTTTCTTTCAATTCCTTTACATTTTGATCGAGCAATGGTATGCGGCGATCGATCGCTTCGCAAACTCGGTTAGAAGCTTGGCGTGCTAGAGTTCTAGCTTGCCGCATTTCCGAAATAGCTCTTTCCTTCGTCAAAAATGTGTTGAGTGCGCCCATAAACTCTGTAAAACCCGTCCCTTCCAGAGACACAGAGGCATCTTTCATCCGCCGACGTAGCGCTTTAATTGCGGAAACTTCAAACACTCGTTCATCATAAATATCATAACCATCAACAACGCAATATTCAGCTAGGTTAGCTTTGAAAACCTGCCGCAATCTCCCCTCAGATTCTTGCAATTCTTCAGTGTCGTCGGGGTCAATCAAACTCTCGCGCACTTGATCCCAAGCATTGATCAAAAAGAAGACGCTCAACCCTCGACCTTTGATGTAATTTTCTAGATAGCGCCGCTCTCCCAAAGTGCAAGGTTGCGATGCTCTCAAGACAAACAAAATTGCATGGCAGTTATTGATATAACCCAGAGATAATTCATTTCGCGCTTCTGTATCATTCAATCCGGGACTATCAACAATTTCCACTCCTTTTTCCAGCAAAGGTAACGGATACTCGACTACAGCATAGTCAACATCAGGGAAGGCTTGCTTTTTCTCTTGTTCTAATCTCTTTGCCTCTGCGGGGTCAATTGTGTAGTCCTGCTTAAAGCTCTTAAAATCAAGCTGTTTGGGACTTTTACCATCCTTAAAGTGAACAGTTACTTTCTTTTCTGGGCCATAACGGAGAACTGTTAGCAATGCCGTGCAAGGATTTACGTCACTTGGCAATAAGTTTTCCCCAATTAAGGCGTTGAGAAACGTGCTTTTACCCCGTTTCATATCTCCTAAAACCAACAGCCGAAATACTCCCTTGCTTAAATTTTTACTGGCTACTTTGATGTCTTCTATTTCTCTTTCTAAACCGAGTCCGCCAGAGGTTTGTTTTCCTTGCGATTCGGCTTGCTCTATGGTTTGGGCCATTCTGCCAAGAGATGTGGATACTTCAGATCGCGCTTGGGCGACTTTTTCCAAATCTTTGAGAAAGCGATCGGTTTCCACTTTGTAACTCATGTTTATTTCACCTTATTAGGTACTGGGGAACTGGGGAATTGAAGAGATAAATCTTGTGGGGCAGGCGTCTCGCCTGCCCTTGAGTTTGTGGGGACGGGCGAGACGCCCATCCCACAAGAATAGTGTCCGCCCATCCCACAAGAGCAGTGTCGCCTCTGGTTAAGATTGATATGAAAGTAAATCCTCATACACAGATTCAAGATGGCGATATTCGGATAAAATTTCAGCATCCACATTTTTCAGACGCTTTAATTCCTGATCTCGATTAATTTCGCGGGATAGCTTTTGCTCAAGTAGATTATCTAACTCCGCTTGTCGAGAGTTAATGTCATCATTTATGCGCTTGGTGACTTCGCGATCGTAACTATCAAAACAATCTTTGACAGCTTGATGAATCGGTTCCCATTGTGACTGCGCTATTTCCGGAAGATACTTGACAAACTCTTTTTTTGTGGCTTTTATCAATTCTTTTCTGGCTTGATCTGCTTGCCAAGCACCTACACCCAAACCTAGTAGGAGAAGACCCACTGGCCCACTAATCAACGAAATTGAAAAAATGGATAAAAAGCTCCAGATTCCAATTACAGCTAAAGAGTTAACCAAGATATTTTTCCAATCGAATCCGGCGACAGCAAGCGCCACACCAGCAACGTTACCCAAAGCTAATGAGAAAAATCCCATCGCCCAACTCGCCCAAGCTGGAGAATTTTCTTCACCACTGATATTTTGAGAGGCGAACACTTTTTGCCCAATCAACTTTTCACTTATGGCATTGGCTACCTTTGTATAAGCGGAACCGTACTGGGAAGCACTCTGGGATAGTTGGGCGAAGGCATCTTGCATTTCTCGTTCGGCGGTAAGTTCCCAACCGGAAATTTTATCGTTGATGTATTGCTCGAACGCTTGTTTGAATGCTGCATTAAACTCTTCTCGTTTACCTTTACTCAGGGAATCAAGAAAGCCTATGTCAGGCTGATAGCGTAAAAAATCAGATTCAAAAGTATTGCCTAAATTCAAAATGTATGCTCGAAAAGAATCTGCGATCGCTCTTGCCTTCCTGTCTCGCGTGCTGATAATGTCATCTTTGAAGCGATCGCGGATCTCCGTCAGTTTCTTAAATTCTGGTTCGACCGAACTTATCCGCTGTTTTAATTCACTCACATCCTGCTCTAGCAAAGGAATACGGCGTTCGATCGCTTCGTTAACTTGGTTGTAAGTTTTACGTGCTAGAATTTTAGCTTGCCGTAATTGTGCAACTGCCCGTTCTTTCGTCAAAAACGTATTCAATGCACCCATAAACTCTGTAAATCCCGTTCCTTCTAAACTCTCATCTACATTTTTAACCCGCCGACGCAGAGCCTTGAGCGAAGAAATCTCAAATACTCGTTCATCATAAATATCGTAACCATCGACTTGACAATATTCAGCTAGATGGGTTCGGAAAACTTGACGCAGTTTCCCTTCAGCTTCTTGCAGCTCTTGAGTGTCATCGGGGTCAATCAGCGCCTTGCGTATTTCATCCCAAGCGTTGATCAGAAAGAAAACTGTTAACCCCCGCCCTTTGATGTAATTTTCCAAATAACGGCGCTCTGTCATCGTCACAGGCTGATCGGCTCTGAACACGAAGAGAATAGCATGGGAATTATTGATGTAACTTAAAGAAAGTTCGTTTCGCGCTTCTGTATCGTTTAGCCCCGGACTGTCAACAATTTCAATCCCTTTTTCCAGCAGCGGTAATGGATACTCTACCACGGCATAGTTAACATTGGGAAAAGCTATTTTTTTCTCATCTTCTAGTTTCTTAGCTTCCCCTGCTTCTATTGTGTATTGCTGCTTAAAAGTTTGAAAATCTATCTGTTCGGGAAGTTTACCTTCTTTAAAGTAGACGGTAACTTTCTTTTGTGGCCCGTAACGGAGAACCGTTAGCACTGCCGTACAGGGATTCACGTCGCTGGGCAATAAATTTTCCCCGATTAAGGCATTTAGGAATGTACTTTTGCCCCGTTTCATATCTCCTAAAATTAGGAGCCTGAATACACCGTGCTGTAAGTTTTTTCTGGCTAAATCGATGTCTTCTGTATATCTTTTTAAACCTAGTCCACCAGAGGCAGATTCTCCTTCGGATTCGGATTCATTGAGAGTAGTGGCGATTTTACCGAGACAGCGTGCGAAATCGTGACGGGCTTTGGCGACTTTATCCAAATCTTTGATGAAACTTCCAGGTTCAGTTGTGTAAGTCATAATTTATTACCTGATTAAACGATCGACTTAGCGATCGGGCCGAGTAACGGGTACAATCCGGGGTGCTAGAGCGTCATCTACGTAGGCACGTATCCCTACTCTCAGCCCAGTCTGCTACAACTCTAACTTCAGCGCCTCATCTCTGCCTAGATCTAGCCCCTATTTAATGGCATAAGTGACACTGACTTGACTCCTCACCTGCACCTCAGTTGGAGCAGAAGGATTATAAGGCGGTGTATTTTCACTTAATGCAGCAAAGGGGGAGGTTGGTACAGCAACCTTCGAGCCGCAGGCGGAAACAGATGCAGGACTGACGATCGGATAAACTGTCACCAACATAAGCTCTCCAACTTCCACACCCATTTCCGACGCAATACCTCTAACCTGATTTTGAGCATCTTTCAAAGCCGCACGACGAGCGGTACTCTCCAGTGGCTGACAGTTTTTCACCGCATACTCTGCACCGATACCCTGGATAAACAGAGCGTCACCCCCTTGAAGGGCTGAACTCGCCACCTTGACAACTTCTTGCACTCGTTCGCGAGTTGGCTTGTCGAGCTTCACCAGCAGCTTGGGATTTTCTAAAGAACTGGTTTCTATTGTGATGTTATCCTTTGGTACTTTAATGGCAACTAGGGCGTCAACTACAGGCTTGAGCAGTTCCTCTTGTGGTAGAGAAGCACTTTCCTGTGCGGGTGCTTCTGTTGCTGCTGGCGGTGGTGGCTCGGCGGGTGCGCGACTGGCGAAGCGAAATTCAATACGTGCTGTGTCTGCTGGTGCGGTGGCTTGACCTTGACCGATGACTGCGATCGCACGTCGGTTAATCAAACTTGGTGTTAAACTATCAGTAGCCTGCGATACGCTAAAGCCTGCCTCCCCACCCGAAGACGAAAGTTGATGCGTGTCAAACTTACTCAATTTTACGATAACCAAGTTCTCGGCGCTGCTGTTTTTAGGTGCGCCTATCCACAGTCCCACAATGGTTGCAGCTGTAAATAGGGTATGGTAAACTCCAGGTAAAAATTTAGACATTGGTAGATAGCACAATCAAAAGAAATGCTCAAAATCAGAGTCTGAGTTAGTGTTGAGTTGGGATTCGATCGCAGCAACACAGTACCAAACGGACAGCAAATATTAACATGATTGACCATCTTTCCATCGGCGTGTCAGACTTTGCCCGCAGTCTAGCTTTTTACGATATCGTACTGGCAGAACTTGGCTTCAAGCGCTGTATGGCTATGAACTTGGCCACTAAAAAAGTGGCAGCCTACGGCCCAAGCGATCGGCCCATTTTCTGGATCGGTCGTCAAGACCAGCTAACCACAGCCATTACACCTTCAGCAGGCTTCCACATTGCTTTCCAGGCTACGACGCGAACAGCCGTAGATACGTTTTATGCGGCGGCTATAGCAGCTGGAGCAACCGACAATGGCAAGCCAGGTTTGCGGCCCCAATACCACCCAAATTACTATGCCGCTTTTGTTCTAGACCCAGATGGCTATAACATCGAAGCAGTATGCCACCAACCGCAGCATTAGGACTTTATAAATATAAATAAGTATGGATTTTTTGACTATTTTGGGGCTAGTAGCGGGTACATTAACAACGATCGCCTTTTTGCCGCAAGTAATTAAAACCTGGAAATCCCAGTCAGCTAAAGATTTCTCCTTTGGAATGCTAATTACTTTCAGTCTAGGCGTGTTTCTGTGGTTACTCTATGGAATTGGCAAAAATGATTTGCCCGTTATTCTCGCCAACCTGTTCACCTTCGCCTTGAACTTAATAATTATTGTCCTAAAAACAAAGTACAAGTGAATTTGAGGAGACTGCTATGCCTGAAAACCAAAATGACGAACAAGCTAATACCATCACCTTGACTTCGGAGCCTGCTAAAACTCGCATCCGACACTGGGGAACAGTCACACTATTAGAAGAAGCGGAACGCTACAGGATTAACCGCATCGAGGTAAAACCGGGTCATCACATCAGTACTCAAATGCACTATCATCGCAGCGAACACTGGATTGTCGTCTCTGGGACAGCCAAAGTGATCTGCGATGGTAAGGAGACACTGCTCAAGCAAAAAGAATCTACCTACGTTCCCCTGTCTACGCCTCACCGGCTCGAAAATCCAGGGGTGATTCCCCTAGTAATGATTGAAGTGCAAAATGGAGAATATCTTGGGGAAGATGACATTATCCGTTTTTCCGACAATAACGAAACGTGATCCTTTAAAATACCCCGCTCCCCCGAATTTAGGTAGCTAAGGGGGGGGGTAACAAGCGGAGCGGATCAAATCCAGGTGACCTGCCGCAGCCAAGGCCAAATGCCTGTTTTCCTTCTCAGCGTCACCTGCTCGCTATTTTCTCTAACTACCGACTTTAACTCCTGAGTTGAAAAACTGTAGCCCAAAGCCTCAGCAATTTTTACGAATTCATCTGGATTGCCTGCTGCTTTCAATTTATCGCGTAAAATCGCGTCTTGAGTAGCAGCTTCTAAAAATAGATCGGCGCTTTCTCTGGACATTTGGTAAACTCCCTTTATTATGTACGACCTTAGATAATTTTATCTACTACTCTAAACCCGTTCTTGACTCTTAAGGCAGAATCTTAACAATCGTGGTAAATACAATTTTTCTGGCTTTAGTAAGAGGTGAGTAGGCTAAGCAGGATTAAGCTGAACTATTCATAGCCAAAAACACTCAATGGTGGCAAGATGATCGTTATCGTTATGGGGGTTAGCGGTTCCGGAAAATCTACCGTTGGAATGATGCTGGCGTCAGCACTGAATTGGGAGTTTAGCGACGCCGATTCATTCCACTCGCCAGCCAACGTTGAAAAGATGAGCAAAGGCATTCCCCTCACCGATGCGGATAGGATACCGTGGCTTTTGGCAATCCAGTCGGCTCAAGCTCAATGGCTGCGAGAAGAACGTGACACGGTACTGGCGTGTTCTGCCCTAAAATCTTCTTATCGCGAGATGCTTTACTCTGACCCAGAACGAATCCGGCTGGTTTACCTTAAGGGAAGCTTCGATCTCATCCAGAAGCGGCTGGAAATGCGTCAGCACCACTTTATGAGTAAAGAGTTGCTGCAAAGCCAGTTTGACACCCTTGAGGAACCTGAATCGGCGATTTGTGTAGATGCGTCCCAGCCGCTAGATGCGATCGTGCAACAGATTATAATATCGTTTCCGGTTGTGTCTGAATCATTATGGCCGCAGAGGGGCAGAGGGGCAGAGGGGCAGAGGGGAAAAACGAACAATTCCGACGCAGACGGATTTGATATAACAAGTCTTTAGTATTTGAAGTATAGCCATAGTCAGATATGTTAGGACAGTATTGAGCTATTCCCCGCAAGGAAGCGACTGTGTTTACACGGCATCCCTTGCACTTTGCTATATCAGTTTATAGGATGAGAGAAACCGGGTTCTTGAGATTGCTGAATCCTAGAATACCGATTCAGTATCGGGATAGGGGATGAGAAACCGGGTTTCTGGCATTACTGAATTGGTGTTCTAGGAATTCTTTAAGTGTTCTTCCCTAAGAGGGATTCAAATTCAGCCTGTAATGATTCGATATCGCCAACTCGTGCCACCAATAGATTTTCGCTACCGGCATCCTGCAATCGTTCTTTCCAATACTGGATGGTGTCGGAGTTGTTCACCCAGAAGTTAATCACGGTATCGACAACTCCATCCAAATCCCAACCTCGCATTGGAGGCAAGGGTTCGACAGATTCCAGTACAGCATCCAGGGTGCATTTATAGGTTCCTACGTATTCCACACCTGTCTGTGGTTTTTGCTGTTGGATTTGCTGTTGCTGATTAAAAAAATACAAAACTGGAGATACTCCAAGGAGATCGAAGCTGTATTTCATACCCAACTCCTAAATAAGTCTTCTCTTTTTGTAAGTAAAGCCTAGTTTTTCAAACAGTATGGTTGCTTTATTTACCAAATGGCATCTAACTCAAGTCAGTTTTCCGCCTGTTCCATCAGGATGACTAATTAGTCCCAAGTCGAGTTACACTAATACCTCTGCCTGTACCTTTGGTAATAACCAGAGTACAGAGGTACTCGACTGGGACAGCGCATTGCGCCTCTAGAACTGAACTTGGTCAACGGGGAAATTGCGATCGCTTTCCTCCTCTTGCCCCCTGACCCGTCAACGGGGAAATTGCGATCGCTTTCC
>CASBRD010000103.1 GCA_949128025.1 Oscillatoriales cyanobacterium PMM_0008
ATATGCCCTATCCTACAGTTTAAACCAAGAAATATTGGTTTTCTGGTACTTGACGCATGAAGATTTTACCTAGCAGTGCTTTTCCTGCTAGAACTCTCTATCTTCAGTTTTCAAGGTGCTCCGCCTCTCGGCAACTGGGTTTTTATACAGGTTGAATACCCGCTCCTGCTAAAGTCTAGCTTAACACAGAATTAATCAAAGCCGTCCTTTATGACGGGGTTTTAAACCCAGTTTTTCGATAAAGGGGACTGGGGAAGTCAAAAGTCAAAAGTCAAAAATCAAAAGTGAACAATTCTCTCTTTTGCATCAATGCTTTTTTCCTAGCCCCTAGCCCTAGCCCCTATTTTCTTTTGACTTTTGACTTTTCTAGCCCCTAGCCCTAGCCCCTATTTTCTTTTGACTTTTGACTTTTGACTTTTGACTTTTCTAGCCCCTAGCCTCTCTCTTCTCAATCATTGATCGCTAAAACCGTTAGCTGCGATCGCGAACTACTGCAAAGTCAATAGTTATGAAGTAGCAAAAAGGGCGATGGAGCTAACCCAAACAAAGGCTTCTTTAACGGTTCCCGCGCTCTCACGTCTCAGTTGACCTACTCGCCCAACGCCAATATTAATCTGAGATTACTATGTGGGTGCCAATCTGAATAATGGTAATTCGCGTGAAGCTAATGTGGCAGGTAGTATTCGCATCAATTGGTCTGATTTAATGGGAGTTAGAAAATCCAGTTTGCGATAGCTGTGCGGTATCTATTTGCTTGGGTGCATCTATTACGATTTCCAATTTGAGATGGTTGATTTGTATAGAATTATAGTCTACTTTAGCTGATATCTTGCACCTGCTTTCCTCACTCGCCTGCGATTCAAATCGCAGGCTAATAGCGAAAGTCCACTAAAGTGGACTAAGAAGGTTTTTCAGTCCACTTTAGTGGTTGTGTAGTAGCACAGCTAATTAATCTTATTCCTGTAACCAAAATATCCCGGACGCTTGAGTGGTTGTGTAGTAGCACAGCTAATTAACCTTTTTCCTGTAACCAAAATATCCCGGACGCCGTGCCCCTACTTTGACCGATGCAGTAGAATAAGTAATCAATTATCGATCGAACTTACAAATGGAACCTATAACTATACTTACCGCGATCGCAACCGTACTCGCAACCAAAGCCCTCGAAAAAACGGGAGAAAACCTGGGAGATGCCGTAACTGGAAGGGTTCGCCAGTTACGATTCCACAGCACTCTCAGCCACACCCACAGGATTTAGAGATCCATTTCTGAAAGCTTTCAGCAAATTTGATAATGCGATTTGTGTGGTGTGGGAAAAAGGAGATATTCCGTTGCCAACTTTTTCACCGAGTCAACCCGATTTAGTTGAGGAAATAGTCAATTGGATAAGAGGTAGCCTGTAAAAATTAAATGGAAATACCCAATAAATTTGTTATTGTTGAAGTTGCTTCGGACAAACTTCAAAAGCTAACTGAGAACCATAAAAACAAACATCAAACTCGGAAAAGAAATTCAAATATCCTAAAATCAAAGGAACATCATTAGCTTGCGTCCATGCAAAAGCCAAGTTAACAGGAGTAAATCGACCAATTGTAGCAGATATAAGCAATCCACGCGCTTCCAATCTAGCAATATTACCAGCTAAAGGAATTGAAAGTGTTTGCTCCTCCCAAACTGCTCCCAATTGCAAGCCGATTTCATAAGGCAAAACATTCACCGTAGACCCGGTATCCAACAATGCTAACACATCCAAAGAACGACCTTGATAAGTAAGCATTAGCGGTAGATATGGAACCCAATTAGATACTCCAAACTCATCAAATTTTTCAATAAAAGGGAATCTTTGTGCATCAAACATTATTTGCTCTCTTGTCTTCCTCTATTAATTTTGCTAATGTATGGGCAGCTTCAAACGAATTATACAGGGTGACGCTGGAAAAACTTGGCTTTTGCTGTGCCGCCTCTTCTTCTTTCGCTAATTCCGACGCTAAAAACTCGATCGCCCGTAACTTGTCAGCGCGAGATAATTCTTGCAACTTTGGTAATAATTCAGTCAAAATCATTGAATTAAGTATTTAAGGAGATTAGGATAATATTATAACGCCCACAAGCTAAAAGAGCAACTCCTTAAGCGAAGATGCGATATGATTAAACTAATAGACTGAGGAATTAAAAATGCTGAGTCAAACAACCTACAATCAAGCCTGTAAAAACTTTGACCAAATTTACGATGAAGTCATCTCCACCCGCGAACCTGTAATTGTGAGTCGGGAAGGCTACGAAAGCGTATCTGTAATTCCTAAAGATGAGTTAAATAGAATGATTGAAACCATCTATTTGTTTCAGTCACCTGAGAATGGAATACGTCTCCTAGATGCTCTACAACGTGCTAAAAAACGGACGAATAAACCTCAAACTGTAGACGAGTTACGTAAAAATTTTGGACTGATTGAGGAAGTATAAAAAATCTATGTCCGAGAATAAAAAATCAGAAGATATTCCTCAACCAGAATCCTCTCAAGATTAGAATTAAGTATTTAAGAAGAGAGGTGCCAATATTATACCATTAAATGTAGAAGCAGCCAGAGAGTTCATTACTCAAAAAATAGATTCCAACGAAAAAATTATTATAGACCTTTTTGGTGGAATCAGTTCACAGATTCCTGATGCTATCAACTTCGATCTCATAGCCGAACAAGGTATCAGAGCAAATGTTTCTGAATTAGCTAATATTTTTCCTGCTAACAGTGTAGAAGAAATTATTGTATCGGGGCCACAAGCAGAATTTCTCGAACAAGCAGCAAGAATTTTGAAACCAGGAGGACGTATTTATATCAATGCCACTTACAATAACAGATATAGATTTGGAACAGCAAGAGGTCAGGAAAGGGTGCCAGAAACAGAACTATTGCAAAAACTGGGTTTACGTTTGGTGCGAGTTGGGAGTCGGGAAGAGGGGCTATACTCTAAATTTGCTATGCTACAATTTCGGAGATCGGATGCTGGGGAAATAGATCCAAATAAGGTCAGAACAGTAATTTTTGAAAAGGTACAAACTTATGGAGACGATCGTTAATGGATATTTTGATGAAATAGAACTGTGGGATACAGCTTACTTCGGTAATCCTATTATCACAGATAATACCATCATTATTCCCACTCGAAACATTACTTTATACGAGGGGCATCCATTAAATCATACGGGAAACCGGATGCTTTTACCAGAAGGTAAACTCTGTTTTAGTGGTGTTAGAAGATCCGAGCGCGATATTGCTGAATATATAGGAGATCCAAAGAGTGGTAAGGGATTCAAGCCAGCTTATAAAATTATAGACGGGCTATTTACGAAAGTGGATCGACCCGTAACCAACTTTTGGATAGAGGGGATTTCAGAAAATCCATCAGCATGGATTACTTGGGAAATTGAAAGCGTTTCATTTTGTCTGAAAATACCTGAAATTACAGAAAATCCAGTAGTGGATCGCACTGCTAAAACCAAGACTATTAATCTTTTTGCATAAACATAAAATTAATTGCTCTGGTTTCATTTACATTAACAAAGCGCAAAGCAACATTAAAAAACATGGTGTTACACTTGAAGAAGCTACGGAAGTTTTCTTCGACGCCTTTTAGGTAAGTTGTTGCGCTAAAGCGCTAAAGCGCAACAACTTACCTTTGTACGATCGGGCCTTCTCGTTATCGGCAAGATCTCAGATAACTGCCAGATACATAACCACGAACTGGGCCAGTGATTCGTACCCAACCATTAGACCGATATCCAGTAATCCAGACACGAGTTCCGCTGTATATTTTGCCAACGATACGACCACCAGGAACGCTGCGGACATTCAACCGACCACCATTTGTGCTGACGCGGCGACAAGTTGTTCCAGCGCTAGCAATTTGATATCCACCCCCATAATATGTAGTTACTTCACGCTCATAACGAGCAACTACTGAACTAGCATTCGCCGCAGAAGGAAAACTAAACCCAGTCATGCCAACGGATAATAAGGCCATGACAGCCATAGATTTTAAGGCTTTCAACACTTTCATCTCGCAAATTCCTTCTCTAGGTAAAAGAGTTAGATTGAAACATTCATTGCGCTTACTTTTCCACAGCTTACGCATTAGAAACAGGATGTTTTTGGAAAAAATCTTATTTTTGGCTAACCTTGTAGAAAAACCGGATTTCTACAAGACTGTTGCGTAAGTCTTATTTTTATTCTGCGAAATGCGATCGCGCTTTGGCAGTACCCTCGCAGGGTAGTTTCACAGTAGCTTTTCAGGTATGTTGTTGCGCTTTAGCGCTATCTTAAAGAGCGCCAAAGCGCAACAACATACCAAATATTTAACTAGGAATTTGAAACTCATCTCTACGACTCTTTGGGAATTGTTATGCTTTTGTTTATACAAGAACATTTTTATTTCTTTTCTCCTCTGCCCCTCTGCCCCTCTGCCCCTCTGCACCACGAGGATCTACTGGCAGATAATATAGTTAAACCCAAGCCTACTGCTGCTTACTCAGAAAAACCGCTCAATTTTGGTAAAATTTTGGAATTTTTCTTGAGAACGCTTGAACAACCCGCTTTGGCTCTAAGATGTAATTTACTCAGCACTCAGCACTCAGCACTTTATGGCGAGTCCTCGCGTTCTCTCTGGCGTCCAACCAACTGGCAATCTTCACCTGGGTAACTACCTGGGAGCAATTCGTAACTGGGTGGAAGGTCAAAGCCAGTACGAAAATTACTTCTGCGTGGTAGATTTGCACGCGATTACAGCACCTCACGATCCAACGGCGTTAGCGGAAAATACTTATAAAATCGCTGCTTTGTATTTAGCTTGTGGCATCGATCTGCAATATTCCACTATCTTCGTGCAATCCCATGTTTCGGCTCACAGCGAACTGACTTGGCTGCTCAATTGCATCACACCGATTAACTGGCTAGAAGATATGATCCAGTTTAAAGAAAAAGCAGTTAAGCAGGGAGAAAATGTCAATACTGGTTTGCTAGATTACCCGGTGCTGATGGCGGCGGATATTTTGCTATACCAAGCGGATAAAGTGCCGGTGGGAGAAGATCAAAAACAACATTTGGAACTCACTCGCGATATTGCCAATCGCTTTAACCATCAATTCGGTAAGAAGCAAAAAATCCTCAAATTGCCAGATCCCCTGATTCGGGCAGAAGGCGCTAGGGTAATGAGTCTGACTGATGGGACTCGCAAAATGTCTAAGTCCGACCCTTCAGACCAAAGTCGGATTAATCTGCTAGATACACCAGAGGAAATCCAATACAAGATTAAACGCTGCAAGACAGATCCCATTCGCGGTTTGACGTTTGATGATTCGGAACGACCGGAAAGTCGCAATCTGTTAACTTTGTATATGATTCTTTCCGGTAAAACGAAGGCAGAAGTAACGGCAGAGTGTGCGGATATGGGTTGGGGTCAATTCAAGCCTTTGCTGACAGAAACGACGATTAATGCGCTCAAACCGATCCAGGAGAAGTATCAGGCAATAATGAACGATAAGGGCTATCTGGAGTCGGTGTTGCGCGAGGGAAGACAAAAGGCAGAAGCGATCGCTAACAATACCCTAGCTCAAGTTAAAGCCGCACTTGGTTTTTCCGCACCTCTCTAAAAGCAATACCGAAAAATCGGAGCGCAAATCAGACTAGACGGAAGGATGAACAATGAACGATAAAGGATGAAGACACTCATCCATCAGAACTCATGCTCAACATCCAATACCCAAAACTTTTGACCTCTTTCCGCACCGCAGTAGAAGCTGGTGAATTTGTAATCACCGCAGAAGTCGCGCCACCCAAGGGAGGCGACCCAATCCAGATGGTAAAAATGGCGCAACTGCTCAAAAAGAGAGTTCATGCTATCAATATTACCGATGGCAGCAGAGCGGTGTTGCGGATGTCTCCCCTGGCGGCGTCGGTAATTCTGCTGCAACAAGGGATTGAGCCAATTTGTCAAGTAGCTTGTCGCGATCGCAATCGCATCGGACTGCAAGCCGACCTCATGGGGGCCCACGCCTTGGGTATCCGCAACATCCTAGCCCTCACAGGCGATCCCGTCAAAGCTGGGGATCATCCCGACTGCAAAGGCGTGTTCGACTTGGAATCGGTGCGTCTGCTACAAGCGATCGACAAAATGAATCGCGGTTTGGATTGGAACGAGAAACCCCTCACAGATGGCGCTACCGACCTATTTGTCGGTGCAGCAGTTGACCCGCAATTGTCGAGTTGGTCGGGCTTGCAAAGCCGCTTTGAGCGCAAATTACAAGCAGGGGCGCAGTTTTTCCAAAGCCAGCTAATCTCCGACTTCGATCGCCTAGAAAAATTTATGACTCAAATAGCCGCAGGCACAAATAAACCAATTTTAGCTGGGATTTTTCTGCTTAAATCCGCTAAAAACGCCGAATTTATCAATCGGTGCGTTCCTGGAGTCAACATTCCTCAGCACATTATCGATCGTTTGGCAAGTGCAACAGATCCGTTAGAGGAAGGAATTGCGATCGCAGCCGAACAAGTCAAATTAGCACGTCAAATCTGTCAAGGCGTCCACATGATGGCCGTCAAGCGAGAAGATTTGATTCCCCAAATCCTTGATATGGCTGGAATTCCACCAATAACTAATTAGTTAATATCGAAGTAAAAGTATGATTGAGCTAGTAACTAACTACAGTAGGTAAAAAGAGCAATGGCTTTAGAACCCTGTAAAGAGTGCGGAACTTTAAACAGCACAGAAGCAGAAATTTGTCTTGCTTGTGAATATCCAACCAAAGGCCGGGTTCGGTCAAATTGGTTCAAGTGGATTGCTATTTGTCTCGCTTTGCTGTTTGGTCTGCCTATTATCATAGAAGCGATCCAAGTGGCTAACAGACAGATAAACCCTCAACCATCGCCGCCTTCTAGAATACCTATTCAGTAATGCCATAAACCGGGAATATGCGGGTAGCAAAGAAATATCAACTTTGGCAACCAAAGAAACCCGGTTTTGGTATAAGTAGGATGGCACCACCCACCTTACTTAGCCATCTAATTACCAAAAAATAACTATGGAACTTAAAAGCTTTCGAGCTTTTTTTACCAAACTGAAAACGAAAACAATTTTACTCTTGTTTATTTTTGCCTTAGCTATCAGTACCACTGCGGCAGAATTACAAGTAGAAACACCAACAGGTTTTGAAACAGATTTGCTCCCATTTAGGAGCATTACCTATGCTGGGCAATGTCCTGGGGTCGGCTTCATACCAGAACAACTGAAAGCTCGATTCAAATCTAGCTCAACCACACCTGCACCGGGGAGAAAAGTGAAAATCATGAATATGACTGAGGGAATGGATGACGATCCCTATCCTTATACAAATAGAAAATATGATAAAGGTCAATATTCTGAAAGATTCGATATGTCGATCGCGAAGAAACATCGCACTCGTACCTTTTCGGTGATAGAGGGAGACAACGAGTTTAAGTATGAAGTTTCTGAAAATAACGCCATTATTGAGCAAGACTCTTTTACCGCTAAAGTGGTAATTAACGATGGGGGAGTTGTGGAACGAAATCAAATTTGCACCAGCAGGTTGGAATGTCAAGGTTCTGGGGAAAACCGCAAATGTCGCACTGTCAGATCTTGCTCATGTCCTTAATAAGTAAGTGGGTGTAAATAAACTGAACACCCAGAAACCCGGTTTCTTGGAGAAACCGGGTTTCTAAGGGCGCGGCAGTTTTACGTTTAATTATGCCCACCTACTTACTAGCGCGGGTTCAATTTAAAATTTGAAATTCCCAATTAATTCCAATTACCAATCATCGTGTAAGCAGACCAAAAGTAAGGATGAGATAGATTAATATCACTACTGGTCGCAAGTTCTGGGGGAAGAGAGACGCGACGATTGTCCGATAATACTAACTGTCCATTCTGCAACCTGACTTGTCCTTTCAGCATACCTAACTGAGCTTCTCTTAAAGCCTCAGTTTTTATCGGTGCCGATCGCAACTTGTGATAAAATTCCGTCATCAGTGCTAGGGAACCTTCATCGCTGGCATACCACAGACTTCCCACAGCAGTCTTCACACCCGCCTGAACCGCCAAACCAGCAAATCCCAATTCTGCCTGTTCGTTTCCCAGCGCAGTTCTACAGGCGCTCAAAACAAGCATTTCTACTTTTGGAGATTTATTCCACCCCAACTTTCGCGAAAAGTCTTTCAATTGATCTAACTTGAGTTTAGAATTCCAGAACTGGATGTAAGATTCACTTACTTTTCCGGATCTAAATTCAGCATGAGTGGCTATGTGGATAATTCCAAAACGTTGTTTTGTGGTGAGAGATTGCAACTTATCCAAAGTCGATTCCTCATTCAAAAATCCCTGACCCCGCCAAAGAGTGTTAGCTAATGTCGGAACTTCCACAGCTACCGCCGGTAAAGGAGACTGATCCTGGGTACTCTTGGATATTCCCATTGCCAACATTTGCGAGTTGGCAATAGGAATGTAACGGGTATCCGTGAGGCTAAAGCTAGGGATTAAAGCGACATTATATTGCTCGATTAGAAACTGTTGACCATTGTTAAAAGCAGCTACGGGAACCGATCGCAAACCAGCATCCATTGAGAATATTAAGCTATCTATTTTATTAGCAGAAAGCTCTGATTGTACGGGGTCGATAATCCATTGATAAAACTGTTTGGCAAAATTCCGGTAATCGTTACTCAGGATTGGATCGGTTACTCCAGCCCGAAATTGTTTGGCAACTGTTTGGATGATTTTGCGGTTTGCTTCGGGAATAGTTTTGCGAATAAAAAGGGTAAAATTGTTATTTTGTTTAGCCTTAGTACAAGGTGTAGAACTGGGGAGAATGAGTAATAATTCGAGTTGTTTCTCTAGAGAGACCACGTAAAGTAGCGCCGCTTTTTTCCCTGTTGTTTCAGCCAAGTTGCATAGAGTCTGAGATATCTGTTCAGGAGAAGCCGTTTTACCAAAAAAGTTTGTCCCGAAGTATTTGCCAAATTCTACTGCTTGAAGTTCTTCAAACATCTGCACTGCCTGAGCGAAATTTGCTTGTTGAAAATTTTGCTCAAAAGCAGTGCGATCGATCTTTATATCGCTCAGCGAACTTTGTGGCGAATCTGGTCTTCCTTCAACTGGTTGAGGATTAATTTCTATTGGATTAGGAACTGTGGTATTTGACTGAGTACCTGATTGGTTAAGTCCTGGTTTGACGGCAATAAAAATCCAACCAATTGTCAAAAGAAAAGGTAACGATAATTTAAGTAATTTGTTCATAGCTCATTGTTCATTGTTCATTGCTACCCAGTCAGCAGTCTTTAAAAAGAGATTAAATATCCAACTCCTAATATAAATCTGCTTCCGTCACCAGCCTTGCCAGTGATATCAGTTACTCCTGGTGTAATCACCAAAGGAATATCGCGGAACGGTACAACAGATAATCCGATCGTCAAATCTTGACCTGTCCATTCTGCTATTAAATTTACAGGTTCGGTCACTCGCACAGCAACACTGCCAAAAAAGCCAACTGAATCATTATCTTCGTTAATATTAGATTCCGAACGAAATTGTCCGCTACCAATACCAGCAGAAATGTACAACTGACTGAAGGGCCGATCGACTCGATTTTGCAGGCGAAATCTTTTTGTCACCACACCATAAAAACTTGTCCCGCTATCGGTAAGACCCCAGTCGATCGCATTTAGCACCCCCACAGCAACGGCAAAATCGTTAGGTAACTGTCGGTGAAGCTTAAAGCTGAGAGTACCATCTTCTGCGGTATCCAAATCAGTAACTGACACGCCAACATCTAAGCCGATCGCTTTTTGAGCATCACCCAACCCGAACCCAACGCCTAAAACCCCATCCGCCTCATTAGTAAAGCGAGTTCTTTCTTGTAAACCCGCACCAACACTAATATTCCCCCAAGATTTCCCATAAGCTGAGGGCGTTATCACCGTAATATTCGGGGCTGTACCGTATCTCCGTGCCTCTGAGGGCACCAATGGCAGGTTTTGCGGTTGAAAAGGCGTTTCTTGAGGTGTAGAAGGCTCAGTTTCTAGACTGGGCGCAACACCAGATGGTTCTGGATTTACTTGCACTTCGGGTGCTTGAGCTATCTGGGCTAACACCTCAGTTAGCTGGTTTGTTGTCAAGGTAAGTTCCAACGCCGCCGCTACCTCGTCAGGGTTGCTTTGTTGTGCAAGGCTGGTTTTCGCAGTTAGTAGTAAGGCGATCGCTATACTGGAAACGATCGCCTTTGAGACAAAATTCATCGGCGTTACATAATTCCAAGTTAATCTCATCAAGACAGTGCTATTTGGTCAAAGTTTATAGCCGTGGAAGTGTCAACTCAATCAGATTCGTAGCATCCAGCGTTGTCCTCGTGCAATCTGCCTGTGTGAGGTCTGCCCCACTAAGGCTTGCCCCACTGAGGTCTGCTCTCGTCAAATCCACCCCTCTCAAGTCAGCTTCGTTTAAATTGGCCTGATTCAAACGGGCTCCCGTCAGGTCTGCCCCTCTCAAATCTGCCTTAGTGAGGTTTGCCCCACTCAAGTCTGCTCTAGTCAGATCTACCTTTCTGAGGTCGGCTTCAGTGAGATCCGCCTGACACAAGCTAGCTTGCGTCAAGTTTGCCTCTCGCAGGTCTGCCCCTTGAATTTTCGCCCCTGACAAGTCCGCCTTCCTCAAGTTAGCTCCGGTTAAGTCTATTTCCCTCATGTTAGACCCGGATAGGTTCGATCGATAGAGGTTTGCGCCGCTCAAGTCTGCCCCACTGAGATCCACACTACTCAAGTTAACCTCTGGAAGCGACACCTCCGAAGCAATTAAGTAAGCTCCAACCTTATTTGGGTCAAACCCTGGAGAGAACTGCGTTTCCGGAGAGTAAACCGCCTTTTTAAACATCGCGTCTCTCAAGTCAGCCCCATTCAAGTCGGCTCCACTCAGATTTGCTCCGCTCAGATTGGCCCCATTCAGGATAGCCCCATTCAAGTTAGTTTTTCTCAGGTTCGCCCTTCTCAGGTCTATTCCCCTCAAGTCCGCTCCATTCAGATCCACACCGCTGAGGTTGACATCTGGAGCAGATACTTTAGGAGCAATCAAGTAAGCCCCTGCTTTACCAGCGTCAAGATTTTCACTAAATCGAGTTGCTGGACTGTACACTGCATTTTTCAGGATCGATCCTTTCAAGTCTGCCCCGCTCAGATCGGCCCCACTCAAGTTAGCCCCAGTTAGGTCGGCGTTTTCCAGATTTGCCCCAACCAGGTTAGCCTTAGTTAGGTTGGCTCCCCTTAAGTCGGCTTGAGTCATTTCTGCCCCAACCAGATTGGACTTGCTCAGATTGGCTCCTCTGAGTTTGGACTTGCGGAGGTTAGCCAAATTCAGGCAAGCTTCTGTCAGGTTAGCCAAATTCAAGCAAGCTTCTGTGAGGTCAGACTCAATCAAGTCAGCATAACTCAGGCAGATCTCACTCATGTCAATCTGTCTCAGGTCAGCCTTTCTTAGATAGGCACCTTTTAAGTAAGCGCCCCGCAGGTCAGTCCCTTTTAAAGTCGGCGTTGCCAAGTTTGCACCTATAAATGCCTGCCAATTTCGGTCTTTCTCACTCAGGGATGGCTCGAACGAAAACCCACTACTGAATATTGATTTAGATGGATTATCGCCTCGCTGATTAGCCACTTTCTTAGGTATTTCTACGGTAAATCAAGTTTTTCAAAGCCATCGCTATAGGCAATTTGAATATTTATTTTACTGCTGTATTAAGAATAAGGAAGTGGGTAGGGCCAAATTAAATAAAATTTTTTTCTATAGGCGATCGCATTCTAGAGGAAAGGAGTAAACTTTTATGTTTAATATATTGCACCTATTGCATTTCCGTGCAATAGGTGCAACAACTTACCTTATCTAAAAAAGTTTAACAAGCCCCACTTTTACTCAGCACAACCTGGATAGTCTTGAAAATCAGACCGATGTCATAGACAACCGACCACTTGCGTTGGTAGTCTACATCCATCCGAACGATTTCTTCAAAATCTTTGACTGTGGAGCGACCGTTGGCTTGCCATTCGCCAGTCAATCCCGGCTTGACCTTCAACCGTTCCCAATGGTGGCTTTCATATTTGACAACTTCATCTACTGTGGGCGGACGAGTTCCGACCAAACTCATTTCCCCCATTAACACATTCCAGAACTGGGGTAATTCGTCTAAACTTGTGCGACGTAAAAGTCGGCCAACTTTGGTGATGCGGGGGTCATTGTCATTTTTAAAGATATGACCTGTTGCTTGGTTTTGAACCAAATCTTTCATCTGGTCGGCTCCAATCACCATCGACCGGAATTTCCAAATTCGGAAGAGGCGACCGTTAAGACCGCAGCGCATTTGGCTGTATAAAATGGGCCCTGGGTTATCCAGTTGAGTTGCGATCGCAACAGGAACCCCGACAATGGCAGTAATCCCCAATCCCACTACAGATCCCAGAATGTCAATCAGACGCTTGGCTTTGCTGCTTACTGAAGGATGCGCTGATTTTCTGGCCAAACCAATTTTATATAAGCGATTCTGATATGGGCGGTTAAGAGAAGAATTAAAGGATAAGATACCGGAGAGGTTAGATGTAATCATAGCTCGCAGTCAGCTTCAAGGGCGGGTCTATTGGCCTAAATGCAATATAACCTTGCTTTTCACTGGCGAGAGGAGTGAAGATACTGACTTTACACAATCTTTGAAGTACTGACTTAATTTTTAAAGTTTTGGTATTTTTACGCAACCAGATGTATCGTTTTCCCTGTACTTAGCCAAAGGATAACTAAGTATTTTCTTTCGCTGTCGATGCGAGCCAGTAAACCGCGTAGGGTTCCTCTAATTTTTGGTTAGTCCGCTCCAGCACCGTTCTCAAATAGTCGCGCAGGCGATCGCAATATTCCCCATTAAGGCGATAAGTTTGATTATCTTCTTTATCAAACAGTTTTTTACCCCTAAGCGCCTTGTAGTCCGGATTTTGCCACGAATCCTGACTCAGCAGGCTCGCAGAGAGTTCAGAAGGAACGAGACTAGGCGGAAGATCTCCCTCCAGAAGAGCCAAAATACGTCCTTGGCAAGCTTGGGTATTAATCCCCTTGCGCTCCAGTAAGTACATAATTCTCCCTACCGAGAGGGGTTCCTCCCCAAATACCCGTAGAAGTTCCATCAGCAAAAAATAATCACTGTATTGTTGCCTAGATTCATCAAACACTTGGGGATAGAGAGGTAAAGTTGCAAGTCCCACCGCAACCCTTGGGATTTGGGATTTGGGATTTGGGATTTTAGATTCTGACTCCTGTACAGACAACTTATGAGTTACCCCTACAACTCCTGACTCATGGATAATTTTAGCGTTGGGGAGTTTTTGGCGCAGCCAATTGGTTACACTCGGTAACAAGGCAGTTCCACCAGTACAAATGGCTTGCCCAATTGCTTCTATTGGTATACCCAGCAGTGCTAGCTGGGTGTTCAGTTCCCGATTCAGGCGTTGAATAAAAGGTGTAAAAACACGGTTTTCCAGATCCTGTCGCCGCCAAACCCAACGGTATGCACCGATTTCTAATGTCAAGCTGTCTTGATGCGGCAATGTCAGCTTCACATATTGTGCCGACTCCAACAGAGTTTGTCCAAAGGTAGAACTTTCTAACCTCTGTTGTAAAAGATAGCGATTTGACAAATCTGGTTCACCCGCTAGCGGCAAGTCTAAGTCAATACCAAGTAATTTATCTTGAGTGCTGAGTGAAGAACCAAATTCAGGATTCAAAAGCAACTGACAGATAATATCTTGGTCGAGGTAAGAGCCTGCATAAGCAAAACTACGGAGGGTGAAGTCAGCGTAAGTTAGATCTTGGATATCCGTAGGTAAATCCACTAAAGCTAGTTCGGTGGTAGTAGCTCCAGTGTGGAGTATCAAGGTAGCACCCCGCCGATCGAATTTTGGATTTGTCAGTGGGAAGGAGTCAGCGATCGGTTCTTTTTTATTTTCTATTAGCAAATCGGAAGACAGTTCGGCAAGCAAGGAAGCGATCGCTTCCTCAACAAAGCAAATGCGATCGGGACTCGCCACCAAAGAAGCCGCCAAGATGCTTTCTCGCACGTTGAAACGGTACGCTTCCGGCCAGTCAGCGGGACAGCTGACGATCGCGCCAGCCAGCTGGGAGAGCGCAAAACGAAGGGTTTCCGGCTCTAAACCAACTGCTGCGATCGTATACTGAGAACTAACGCTTAAAAATGAAGTATCGGCTACCATTTGAACCCCACCCCCAACCCCTCCCCGTCCACGGGGAGGGG
>CASBRD010000104.1 GCA_949128025.1 Oscillatoriales cyanobacterium PMM_0008
CCCCTCCCCGTCTACGGGGAGGGGAGTAGAGGAAGGGAGGGGAGTAGAGGAGGAGGGGGACGTTGGTAAAAATAATATTCAAGAAACGATCGATACCTATAAGAGTTGGTTAGAAAAAGCGATCGAGCTTTATCAGCAAAAACTCTGGAACGGTCAGTACTACAAACTCGATAGCGAAAGCGGCTCAGATGTAGTGATGGCAGACCAGCTGTGCGGCCAATTCTACGCTCGCTTGCTGGGATTACCTGACATTGTACCAGCCGAATGTGCCCTCAGCGCCCTAAAAACAGTTTACGAAGCCTGCTTCTTGAAGTTCCACAACGGTCAGATAGGTGCTGCTAACGGTGTCAAACTTGATGGTTCTGCCGAAAAACCCGACGCTACCCATCCTCTGGAAGTCTGGACTGGAATTAATTTCGGTCTAGCTGCTTTTCTCGTCCAGATGGGAATGAAAGCTGAAGCATTCCAGCTTACAGAAGCCGTGGTACGACAAATTTATGATAACGGGCTGCAATTTCGGACGCCAGAAGCCATTACAGCTGTCGGTACATTCCGTGCCAGTCACTACCTCCGACCGATGGCAATCTGGGCAATCTACGGCGTTCTCACAGATTTTCAGAACTGATCCCAAATCCACGTCTACAGAGGTTTTCTCTACTTAATTAGGTACGTTGTTGCGATGCCGCGCTCTTTTAGCGCGGCATCGCAACAACGTACCTGTAAAGATTCCATGAAGATATTCTCGCGTTTGATTAAAGATTCTGTGAAGACTTAGCTCTTGTTTTTGCAATGATTACGTAAATTTACTAGCATTAATACAGATTATTGACGGATTTTTTAGCCAAACTGGCCAAAAACGAAACCAGGGTGCTGGGGGAACCAATTTATTTATGTACCAGTCTACTAAAAGTAGCGAGATTTACGGAAACCACCTGCCGTGCTTTGTAGTGACCCTCAGTGATAGTACCAAGGGTAAGCATGGATATTTTTAATTTGGTGGCAACGCCGTTCCCCGGTACTCACGCGACATCCTGAGCCCAGCATCGGCAAAAAATTTTTTACTGGTTGAAATTTTACGCAAACTAGCACCGTGAAGTTGCGGCGCTAAAACAAAACCTGCGCGGGCATTCAAAAAACCGCTGAGAGAACCTGCTAAATGCTCGATTTGGCGGTCAAAAACTCGCTTAGGCTCATGCGTTTATCTGAGATTTTGCACCAAGGCTAACAGTGTCGGAAATCTCAGCTTCTATCTGTTATGAGTCCTAAGCTTCTACAAGCATAGCTGCTTAGCTATTCCGCTTTACATAAAAAGGTGAACACTATGACTCAACCAGTTTCTTATACCAACACAAAACTTGACAAAGCTATGAGTTCTGAAAAATTTACTCAGATTGAGGAAGCCATCCTCGCTGGCAAGTATTCCTGGGCTTGTGTTTTGATTCTGCGTTTTGCTGGCTACAACCCCCTACACTACATACCCTACCGGACTTACAATCGATTGCTCAAAGAAAACTGCCAACTTGGCAACTCGGTCAGAGATAAAACAGATAATATAAACATCGACAGCCAACCTTCTGGGTCTAAGTTTGATGATATAGCCTCACAAAAATACCTCAGCAAGATTACAGCCTTGGGTTGCTTAAAAAAATAAACGAACAGCACCCATCGGTACGTGACGGTCATTCTAATGAGTGACCGAACAAGACAACTTTGAATGAAAATACATTTGCAGTTTGTTTCGTGCTTTATGATAAGCAAACTTATTCAGTTTGCAGATAGCAAACTTTCGGCTACTTTTAAATAGCTCCTTTCAAATTTTCATTCAGTTGTCAAACAACTGTCTCTTTTTTAATCGTCTACAAAACTTACGCAAATTTGTCCCGGCTTACTCCCTTCGGACTACAAGAGTATGTAGGGGCGAACGCGAGTGCGTGCCGTAGGCATTAGCATTGCGGAATTAACGTTTCGGTTTTGAGATTACCCCTTTTTACCCTCACCCTAAAGGGTGGGGCTACACAAACAAAGCCCGCCTACGCGGGCTTCAAGAAAAGGGGGGTAAAACAATCGCATTTGGTATAACACGAAAAATATTGCTATATAGCAATATTTTTCGTGTTTTGGGTCACAATTGTTAAAAAATTATAAATATGCCATTTTGGCAATACTGATCTGGTTCGTTAGGTTATTGTTAAATCACAAGATTTTTGAAGGTGAACTTATTCCTAAAGTTCGGTGAGCGGCTTTCTTGGGCAAAAAAAATACAGTTAAGGCTTTCTGAATTGAAAGCCTACGAATGAGCTTCAAGCTAAGGCAATAAAAGTCTTGCTGTGAAGTAAGATGCTGCGGCCAACTGGGAGAAAAGATTCACATTTTTGCTGAAAAACCCAAACAAGGGCTACCTAAAAAACGAGGATCGAAATATGAGTAACGATTTTGACAACAAACTGAGTGACGATTTCAAAGAGTTAGATAAATCCAAAATCTTGGATAAAGGCAAAGATTTAGATAAACCCAAAGAACCTGATGATAGTGGTCTTGTGCAACGTGCCGAATACGTCCCTCAGCAATTGATCGTTAAGTTCAAAGAAGGGATTTCGGCAAAGGATGCTAGAACTCTTAAAGAAAACCTCAATGCCGCAGTTGTCGCCACAACCGAAACTCTTGACACTGAACTTTGGGAAATTAAGGGTATCACCGTTGAAGAGGCGATTGCGACGTACCGTAACGATTCTCGGATCGAATATATCGAACCCAACTATGTGGTTTCGGTAAATGCAACAATTCCCAACGATCCGAGTATTAACCAACTTTGGGGATTAAATAATACCGGACAGACAGGCGGAACCTCTGATGCTGACATTGATGCGCCAGAAGCTTGGGATCTTCAAACTGGATCTGATGTAGTAGTTGGTGTGATTGATACTGGTGTGGATTACAATCACCCTGATTTGGTTGACAATATTTGGACGAATCCGGGAGAAATTTTCGACGGAATTGATAATGATGGGAATGGGTATGTGGATGATATCCACGGATATGACTTTGTAAATAATGACGGAGATCCCTTTGATGATCATGGGCATGGAACCCATGTTTCGGGGACGATCGCTGGTAGGGGGAATAACGGCGTCGGCGTCACTGGTGTTAGTTGGGATGCCCAGATTATGGGGCTTAAGTTCCTGAATGCTGGTGGTTTTGGAGACACTTTCGGTGCGGTTCAGGCAGTGGAATATGCCACGTTGATGGGTGCGAAGCTGACCAACAACAGTTGGGGAGGTGGTGGCTATTCTCAGGCGCTGTATGATGCGATCGCAGCAGCTGGTAATACTGGACAGTTGTTTGTTGCGGCTGCGGCGAATGAGACATCGAATAACGATATATTTCCAGCGTACCCTTCCAACTACGACTTGGATAATATCATCTCGGTTGCTGCCACAGACCATAACGATCAATTAGCTTATTTTTCCAATTACGGTGCCACAACCGTAGACTTGGGTGCGCCCGGTGAGAATATCTACAGCACCGTTCCTTACGGCAGTGGATACGATACCTACAGCGGGACTTCAATGGCTACTCCCCACGTATCTGGCGTAGCTAGTTTGATTTGGGCTCAAAATCCTGGCATGACCGGCCAGGAAGTTAAGAATCGAATTCTGGCTTCGGTCGATCCAGTGGCAGCCTTGGACGGAAAAACCCTTACCGGGGGCAGACTGAATGCCTACAGAGCGATCGCAGAAGCCGGTACGGGTACAATTAGCGGCATCAAGTGGAATGACAAAGATGTAGATGGCATAAAAGACGCCAGCGAACCAGGACTAGAAGGCTGGACGATGTATTTAGATGAAAACAGCAATGATGTCCTGGATCAAGTAGTTAACAACCTAAGTTCAACCGACATTCCCAAGACAATTGCCGACCTGAGTACAATTACCTCCGACCTAGCAGTCAGCGGCTTAGGCCCGACAATAGAAGACGTAAACGTCAAGATAAACATCAACCACACTTGGGACTCGGATTTAGACGTTTATCTTTTCAGCCCATCAGGTAACGAGATCGAGCTGTTTACCGATGTAGGCGGCGCTGGAGACAACTTCAACAACACTACCTTGGATGACGAAGCAGCCACCTCAATTGCTGCGGGATTGGCTCCATTTAGCGGCAGCTACAAACCGGAAGAACTTTTGGTCGCTTTGGATGGTGAAAATCCCAACGGTGTTTGGAAGTTAAAAGTCATAGATGACGCTGGAGCCGATGTCGGGACTCTCAACAGTTGGTCGCTTGAGATAACGACTCCAGAACCCTCCACTCAAACCGATGTCAACGGTAACTATTCCTTCACCGGCTTAGAACCGGACACTTACACCGTCGCCGAAGTGCAGCAGCCGGGATGGGAGCAAACCTATCCAGAGGGAGATGGCACGCACGCGGTAACTGTAGAAGCGGATGAAATTGTTGAGGGCATCGACTTCGGCAACCGGAACACCAGCGTTGGTTTAATTAAAGGCATCAAGTGGAACGACTTGGACGGCGACGCATTGCAAGACCCAGGGGAACCCGAACTGGAAGGCTGGACGATCTATTTAGACCCGAACAATAATGGCGTCATAGATGAAGAGATAGTCGATGTTCCTTCAACTGACGTTCCGAAGTCGATAAACGACTATTCTACAGTCACCTCAGCAGTTGATGTCAGCGGTTTGGATGGGCCGATCGCAGACGTAAACGTTACCGTGGATATCACCCACACTTTCGACGCAGATCTAAATGTTTCCCTAATTAGCCCCTCTGGTGTCGAGATCGAACTATTCAACGATGTGGGCGGCGGTGGAGACAACTTCAGCAATACGACTTTGGATGACGAAGCTGCTACACCAATTTCTAATGGCTTTGCGCCCTTTACTGGCAGTTTCCAACCAGAAGAACTTCTAGCCGCTTTGGATGGTGAAGATCCCAACGGCACTTGGACATTGCAAGTCTCCGATGAAGCTGGAGCCGATATCGGCACCCTGAACAGTTGGTCGCTGGAAATAACTACTACCGAACTTAACACTCAAACCGATGCCAATGGCGAATATATCTTCACCGACTTGGCACCTGGGATTTATACAGTTGCCGAAGTGGTGGAGGAAGGTTGGCAGCAAACATACCCAGGCGGGAACGGCACCCATACGGTAGATTTGGCTGCGGGTGAAATTGCCAGCGATATCGACTTTGGCAACCAAGCGCTACCTGGGGAAATCCACGGTATTAAGTGGAACGACCTTGACGGTGATGGCGAGTTAAATGCCGGTGAGCCTGGACTGGCAAACTGGACAATCTTTTTAGATGGAAACCAGAACGGTCAGCTGGATGCTGGTGAAGAATCTACCGTTACTAACGCCAACGGTGAGTATGAATTCACGGATCTAGACCTGGGAACCTACACTGTTGCTGAAGTGCTAAAAGATGGTTGGGTGCAGACTTATCCCGGATCTCCATCTAATGCCGGTTTTGAAACTGGGGACTTCAGCAGTTGGGAAACTACTGGCGTTACCAGCATTGAGACAGCCGCGTTTGGTTCTGGCCCTACCGAAGGAACATATCAAGCTTCGGTCTCCAATGCCTTTGGTTCTGTGAGCGATGGGGAACTGGAAACTTTCTTGGAATTAACTCCTGGAAGCTTGGACGACTTGGGCAATGGTAATGCCACCGAAGGTTCGGCAATTCAGCAAACGGTTACGGTGGAAGCTGGTTCTCAATTAACTTTCGATTGGAACTTCTTTACCAACGAGGGAACGCCCAGCATCTACAACGATTTTGCCTTTATCTCGATCGCATCGGACACTGCAAACACACTAGCCAGCACGAACAGTGATTTCGTAACTTCTTCTGCCCCCTTATTCTCTAAAATGACCGATTTTGGCTCATTCTTCCACACATTCGAGACGGGAGGAACGTACAACATTGGTGTCGGCGTTGTGGACGTGACGGATACTGTCGTTGATTCCGGGTTGCTAATTGACAATTTCTCTCTCACGGATAGCGAAGGCAACCTTTTACCGGGTTCCCATACTGCGGAAATCGGCCCTGGCGATATTGTTGAAGGTCTTAATTTTGGCAACAAGCAGACTGACGACAATCCAGGAGAACCGGGAGGCCCAATATTTGGCACTCCTGAAGATGATGAGATTAACATTTTTGATGCCCCTGCGATCGTAAGCGCTGGTGATGGCGATGATATCGTTGATGCTTCCGCAAGTTCCGGCGGAAACCGACTCTACGGCGGTGACGGCGATGATATCTTGTTTGGTAGCTTCAACGACAGGTTGTTTGGCGGTGACGGCGATGATATCTTGTTTAGCGGTAATGGCGACAATCTCATGAGTGGCGGCGCGGGTGCAGACCAATTCTGGATGGCAATGGCAGCATTTCCCGATTCTGTTAATACGATCGCAGATTTCGAGTTGGTTGGCGATGCGATCGGTATTGGCGGTCTACCGGGTGTAGATAGCTTTGCTAACCTGTCTCTCGTACAAAGTGGCAACGATACGCGAATTAGTGCTTTGAGTCAAGAACTAGCGATCTTAAAAGATATTCAGGCAGGTTCTCTCATTAGCTCCAATTTCATCTTTGCTTAAAACGCCGTAAAACTGCCAGGCCCAAAGAAACCCGGTTTCTCCAAGAAACCGGGTTTCTGGGTGTTCAGCTTTGTAGGTTGGGTTTCGCTTCGCTTAACCCAACCTACAAAGAAATGGCGAAGGTAATGTTGGAGAAACCGGGTTTCTGGGTGTTCAGTTTATTTACGCCCACCTACTTAATCGCTAATCAAAGAGAGGATTTGACTTGGACTGAATGTATGATTTGAATATAGGATTGATTTGAAACATTGCTCTAGCTCCTACTTGCACTTTCTCCACTAAACCTCGTCGCGCTAATGATTGGATAGCTTGCCAAAATTCGGATTTGGATAATGCGCTATCTGCTGGTTGTTCGGAAATATCTACAGCTTCATCTTGACTTGCTAACCAGTAGCTTACCTGTTTTTCTGAGTCGGATAAACGCTCTAAGTGAGATTCTAAAAGTGGTTCTAAGTCACCTAAGAATATATTATTTTTATCTGCTATAAACAGGGAAACGCTACCGTTGAATAATTCTTGTATTGTGGCGGCTATGATATTTAACCAGGAAGGATGACCTTGATAAAGGGTGATTAATTCTGACCATTGTTCCTCATCATTTAATCCTTTTTCTCTCAATATTTCTTCTGCTTGTTCTCCTAAACCTTTGAGGTGTAACGTGCGCGTGGGTCGGTTTTCTCCTTCTAAAGTGGTAATTTCTCTGGGTTTTTCCCAACTGAGGAGGATTAAACAACTCTGGTGAGATGATGTGGCAATTTGTTTGAAAAATTTGCCATAATCTTCATATCCTGCTAAATATTGTCCTGCTAATTGACCGCTTATAAAAATATTCTGCACGTCATCCAGGATGACTAAACAGCGAGAGGTGCGAAAATAATCTATGACTGTGGGTAATGGGGTTTGTTGGGATTGGGAAAAAAATTGTTTCAGATCGGTTTGCAGTGCTGAAAGTGTGGTATTGTTACTGAGACTTCGCCAAATAATATAATCGAATTCGGTTTGGATTTGTTCGATGAGTTTGACTGGGATCGCATTTTGCCAATTTCACTTAATCCGTATATGGTAATCAAGCGCGTGCGTGCTTCTAAAATCCACTGTTTGAGGGTGGATAGTTCGGAAGTGCGGTTGTAATAGTTAGTTAGTTCGGGTGCGTCGGTTAAATCGATGATTGGTGATTGAGTTTTGGTTTGGGGAGAGTCAGGGGGAGAGTGCGATCGGTGTTTAGCATCTTCTGCATATTGCTTTTTTTCACCACATATACTGATATGACCCTTATTAATATTACTATTAACAATCTGTGCATATTTCCCAAAGTTGTAAATACTAGCTCCTGCTTCTCTCTCCAAAATAGAACGAGCATTAGATTTTTTAACATCTTCTCCTAGAAGCTCTGAGAGAAGTTTCCATAATTTCCTAGCAACTTGTTTAATATGATCTTCACTACGATTGCACTTTTTAGCTATTTCAGGATATTTCCCACCTTGCCAAACTTCCTCTAATATACATTTTTGCAACGAATCAAGATGTTTTCCCGTCTTAACAAATACTTGATCGTCAGTCCATTTTAATACTTCTTCTATTTCCATAAGTGAAAGTATGGTTATTTTTGTAAAATAATACTATATCACACTTTTTACCACTAAATTCACTATATTACACTTTTTAGCACTAATTTAATAGTGTAAATTTTTGTTTATTACACTAAATAACACTTTTATAAATATGAAAATACTCAATTTACATGGCAAAATAAGGAGAGACACAGCCTACCTAGTATAAATTTGTAACTTATCAAATAGTTAAGACAAAATATGACATGGTTTAACTGGTTTGCCAAAAACACCTCTCAGGGAGAACATAAAATCACTGCTGAGGATGTGGCGCGGATAGTTGGGGAGTTCAATAAATGGTTGCCACGCATTCAGGGAATACCTGAAGTGTTAGAAGAGATAACTTTTGACGAGGCTATCAGTTATTTCCAGAGCGATCGACCGGGAAATGCTAATGTAAAAAAAGGAGCCATTATTTGTCAAGAGCATCCCGAAGGACAACTGTTAGGACAGGTATTTTTGGACGGAAATAATCACCTTATTTGTCGTCCTAATGGAACACCTTATGGTCGCCAGTTGCTTGCCAAAAAGTCAGATAAAAAATTGACTGACCTTTTTGGAGAGCGAGAATTAATTGCTTTTGAATTGAATGCTCAAGAATCTGGTGAATATGAGTTTCCGCTTCCTCAAAATATAGTCTTAGAGTTTGGTGAATGGTTGCGTAATGTTGTAAAACTACCGGAAGTTATACCCATAATCACCTATGAGGAAACCATTAAATACTTTATCACCGATCGCCCTAACGATCCAAGAATACGGAAAGGGGCAATTCTACGTCAACCTCATCCCCAAGGCTATCACTTAGCACAAGTATTTCTGGACAAAAATAACCAAGTAGTTCTTAGTTCAAATGGTGTCCCTTATGGTCGTCAATTAGTGGCAAGAGAATTGGACGATGAACTGTTAGAGGTTTTTGGGAATAAAAAATTAATTATTGTGGAGTAAACAGAAGAAGATGGACCCAGTGACAGTATTAACTTGGGCTTTAGTATGGGCAGTAGTTTCTGCTAGTATTTATACAATAGTTTACTTTGCAAACTTAACCTTTGAGATAATATATCAGTGGTTTAGCAAGTTTGCTTATTTACTGGTTGCAAATGATCGTCGCGCTTTGGCAAATAGAGAAGCTGTTGGTTTTACTGCTCTAAACACCAAAATTAAAGATGCGATACAGAGTGACGATTGTAACATAGTGCAGGGGGTTTTTGATAACCAAACTGGTAAGATTATTGGTGCACGAGTTATGAAAGCTGGTTCTCTTGATCCGACAATCAAGGAAGCGCATAATTACGGACGCAAGGAAATTGCCTTTTATAATATTTAGCAAGATATGAATCAAACTCGTCCTATTTGGGTAGATGGTATTCCCGAACAAGTACCAGAAGTTGCAGCACGTCTTTGTCAAAATAGACTTTTGACCGCAGTCAATAAGCTACTGGATGAAACTGGACTTGAGAAAATCCAGATTACTATCGGTACCGCATCAGAGATTGACAAAAATAGTGAAAACTTACCTGCCAATACCAGTGACACCAATCAGAAAAAATCTGAGTATGACCCGTCACCAGAAGAACGCGCTCAGAAGTATAAAGCCGGACAACCTTTATTTACTTTTGAGCAATTAGTCATCCCTCAAGAAGTAGAGGATGAATTACTTTTAGCCGTTGACTTAATTGAGTTAGAAGCTAAAGTTTTCGATGATTGGGGTCTTAGAGAAATAGAGCCTTTTCCTCGAACTGCTCTAAACTTTCATGGTCTACCTGGAACAGGAAAAACATTAGCAGCACACGCCATAGCAGCGAAAATCAATCGCCCGATTTTAGTTGCTAGTTATGCACAAATAGAAAGTATGTATCACGGCGAAGGGCCGAAAAATGTCGAGGCAATTTTTATAGCAGCCGAGCGAGAGGTGGCTTTATTATTTATAGATGAAGCTGACTCACTGCTGTCAAAAAGACTCACTAATGTTAACCAAGGTTCAGATCAAGCCATAAATTCCATGCGAAGTCAGTTACTAATTTGTTTAGAGCGATTTCGTGGTGTTGTAATTTTTTCTACTAATTTAGTTGAAAACTATGACAAAGCCTTTGAAACACGGGTGCGCCATGTAAAATTTCCCATGCCAGATGAAAAATGTCGCCAGCAAATTTGGCGGAAACATCTGCCCCAAAAAATGCCAGGAGTCAAAAATCTATCAGTAGAGGAACTTGCAAAAGTAGATGACGTTTGTGGTCGTGACATCAAAAATGCTGTTATTGATGCAGCCATGAGAGTTGCACGTAAAAGAAAAGAGCAGGTTGAAATCAGTGATTTACTTAAGTCAATAGAACACATTAAGACAGCCCGTATTAATGTTACACCTGCATCAGAAAAACTCACTCCAGAAGAAACTGAAGCAGTCCGACAAAAAGTGCAAGCCGCTTTAAACGAGCAAAAAGAATAAGCTGATTATGAGCGATAACAGAGATTTAGAACAGAAAATCTTGAAGGCTCTGCAAAAACATCAAGCTGCCAAGCTTCACAAAGCCAGGTTAATTATTTCAATTATCGCTGGTTTATTTGTGACAATAATATTAAGCAAATGTCAACTTTTTTCTTCTCCGGCTCGGCAGAATACCAAACAATATTATACTTTCAATTACCCTATGAATTTTTGTGGAGATAATAGTGCAGGCGGTACGGAAACTTGGTATCCTGTTTATGTTGATTATAGCGAAGCTAATATCAGACAAATTCGTAAGTTTTATTGTTGTGATGCTGCTTACGAACGCTCCGTCAATAAAATTTTAGTTGCTTCATTTTATAATCGTTCCAAAGCACAGCAATTTGTAGTAATCCTTAGAAATAAAAATTTTGGCAGTGCTTACCTTGGTTCGGGTCGAAAGATAACCACTTCTCGGACTAGCAACCAAAATAATTGTAAATAGCAGGTGTGGTGATAAGTGCAAGATCTAAGTATAAGCAAATTGTAAAAAATCAGAAAATAATTACGTTAATAAAATTCCTCAAATTACCCCAAATGATTACTGAATTAGATCGAGTTGCTTTAACCAACGATTTACCAGAACATAGTTTAAAAATAGGCGATATTGGCACTGTCGTATTAGTCCATCAGGAAGGTTTAGGATATGAAGTAGAATTTATGACAATCACAGGAAAACCGATTAAAATTATTTCCTTATTTAGTTCTCAATTTCGTGCAATCGGAGATAGAGAAATTGCCCAAGCGCGAGTTCTTGCATAATCAAGTTGAGCATCAGCTTGGGAGATTAATTATCATGTAAATCTTCAAAATTA
>CASBRD010000105.1 GCA_949128025.1 Oscillatoriales cyanobacterium PMM_0008
TCTCGGCAACTGGGTTTTTATTATTGTTGAATACCCGCTCCTGCTAAAGTCTAGATTAACACAGAATTAATCAAAGCCGTCCTTTATGACGGGGTTTTAAACCCAGTTTTTCGATAAAAAAAAGGCAGTAGCGAATGATGCTACTGCCTTTTGTTTTAACCAACCATTCCGTTACCAGCAGTTTTATTGGTCGGCGGGGTCGCCGTAGGGGTCTTCACTAGCGGAAGCGATATCTGCGGGGTCGCCGTAGGGGTCTTCACTGGCGGGACGTACATCACCAAACATTCCTTGGTCGGCGGGGTCGCCGTAGGGGTCTTCGCTGGCGGGACTTACATTACCAAACATTCCTTGGTCGGCGGGGTCGCCATAGGGATCTTCGCTGGCGGGACGTACTTCATTGTTGTCTTGCTGGTCATCGGAACCAAAGACTTCACCAATTTTTCTCAAAAATCCATCTACCATGATCGATCTCCAGTTTCAATTTGTAATTGAAGTGCTGTGTAGATGGCGGACAGATTACAAATAGACTTTTTTAGCCTAACTTGAATGCGATCGCGCCTTCGGCACATTACGCGATCGGCCCTGATGCCGCCTATCTGCACTAGCGTTACTGCGCTGGTGCCAAATCCTTTAAATCGCGCCCCGTGGATTGTCCGTTATAGCCCTGGAAGTCTCGGTACTGTTGGGCTTCCGACTCTGGAACTTGAATTCCCCCAGGCGGCGGCGTTACCCACTGAGCCTTACCTTGGGCATCGCGGTAGTAAACGCGCCCGTTCTTAGAAAGGTAATACTTGCCCTGCGCCCCTTGATCTTGCTTATTTTTATGCTTGTTGTAGAGATAGTAAAGTGCGGCAGCTCCAGCCAATGTTATCGCCACTTTCTGGCCTGTTGACAACCCTTTACGTGCTTGGGGTGTGGCTGGGCGGGAAGTGTTTGGCGCTGTTTGACCAGCCCTAGTATCGCGGGGCGGACTAACTTCATTTCTTGAGCCTCCCCCGCAAGCAGTGAAAAGGGGCGACATTAGCAACGCTATAAGCAGTAAGGCTATTTTGCGCGAGGCGCTTGGCTGGGGGTATGCTTTCTTCATTCACTATCTCCTCTGGCTCTGGGTTATGGGCAGTTTATGAACCGGGGCTGTTGTTTACAACAGTGTTTTCTTTAATTAATTTGTGACGCCAGTATAACTGGGGCTGTTGCGATCGCAAGCGACACCGCTTCAGCGCTACAACAGCACGGATGCGTTTTTTTTCTGTATTATTCGACAATAATAAATTCTGCCAATATTTTCCTCCAGCCTTAGATAGATTCTCTAAATCTTTGCTGTTCTGTTTCAAGCCATCAGACAGGCGGCTGGAAAAATTAGATATTCCAGGAAGAAGAGTTTCCAGATAAATTGGTAATATTGAGCGATCGCACTTTTATCTTGCAAGTCCACACTCATACTCCGCCACCACATCAAACCCAGCGCGATCGCATGAGTGACAATCAGAAAAATTGGGTTAACTGATGGCAGGTAAAGTCCTCCCCCAACTAGAACGCCCAGATAGCAGACAGTTAACACCCAACGCGCCAAATTAAACACCGCTTGGGAACCCAGTTTAATCGTGAAAGTGGTGATATTGTATTGGCGATCGCCTTCCATATCCGGGATATCTTTCAAGATGGCGATCGCAAACGTAAACACCAAAACAAACAGCGTCAGCGCCCAAACCTCTGGTGGCACAACAATCTCGTCTGAGTTTTGCAATTTCTGGTTAAAGTGCAAAAACAATCCTAAATTAACAATCACCCCCCGCACGCCAAAAATGCAAACTGCTGCCCAAAAAGGAAACCTTTTTAACCGAATAGGCGGCAGAGAATAAGCCGTCCCGATCGCCAAACTAATACTCACCATCGCCAGCAAAAAAGACCCCTGCAACCAAGCCAATAACAGTGCCAAAACGCCTGTAACACCAACAATCACCTGCGCTTGTAGCCGGGAAAATTCACCAGCAGCTAGCGGCAAATGGGGTTTATTAATTTGGTCAATTTCCACATCTTCCAGTTGATTTAATCCTACGATGTAGACATTGCCGCACAAACAAGCAATCCAGGTTCCGAAAAGCTGGATAAGCTGGATGCTGGAAAAGCTGGTGGAAGATTCTGCTAAGGCGATCGCGTACAATCCCAATACACTCAGACTTGTGCCAATGATGGTGTGGGGACGACAGAATTTCCAAAAGGCATACAGCCAGGTAGTATATTGCTGGAGGAAGTTAGGTTGTGGGACGGGAGACTTAGTGGGAGAAATCTGGCTCATAGTGCCGTGGATGAAAGTTTTAGGCTGCTGTAAGCCATTAAAAGCTTATTTGGTAGCGCAGAGCAAGCCAAAGCGAATTAGCCCACTCTGGTAGCCTCGACTCATGAGTCCCAGGGAAAGCGCCGCCTGAATTGTCGTCGGGCCACTAAAAAGCAAACCCAAAATGGCAGCGGGATTGAAGGCTGAATCAATCACTATATCCCAAAATGGCGCTACAGCTTTTGACCAATCAGCCGTGCGGATGTTTTGGAAACAGAGGTGGCGTGCGATCGCTTCATACTCCAGCAAAGAAATCACGTAAGGTAAGCAATAGACTCGATAAATCTCCTCCAAATGCTTTTGCTCATCCAGAGTTAGCGGTTTATTTGGACTCATCGCCGGACGATGACACCAAGTTGCCATCAGGAACGTTCCACCCGGCTTCAGCACCCGGTAACACTCCTGGAAAAACTTCTGTTTATCGGGCATATGTTCCCCGCTTTCCAGCGACCAAACAAAGTCAAATGAGGCGTCCGCAAAAGGCATATTCAGGGCGTCTGCAACCTGGAATTCAGTCCTTGTACTCAGTCCAGCTGCCTGGGCTCGTTCTGTCGCCCTAGACGCCTGCACGGGGCTAAGGGTGATACCGACAGCAGAGGCGTTATACTTTTGCGCCAGATAGAGAGAACTGCCGCCAATCCCGCAACCTACATCCAGGATATCCTGGGCGTGCTGCACCTGGGCCCAAGTAAGCAGTTCTTCAATCAAATCAATTTGCGCCTGACGTCGGTCTTTCTTCTGGTTACCGTCCGGCCCATAGTAGCCGTGGTGCATATGTTCTCCCCAAATCTGTTCCCACAGACCGGAGGAAGCATCGTAAAATTGTTGAATTTGCTGATAAAGAGTGGAAGTCATAATATTGCTGTTTATGTCCAGACCGGAATCAGCCTAGCAGACGATGCCACCGTAATAAACAGTGGTTTTAGTTTGATCGGTTGACATTAACCCTACTAAATCGGCAAGCCGCAAATAAGGTACTCCTTTGGGAGTAAGCTTTTGAAGAGATAATTGAATTAAATTGCCCATGACCATACCTAGAACCATTTGCCTGGGATTCGTCGCCGTCATCGCCGTAGGCGCTATTCTCCTGATGCTGCCGTTCTCCACTAGCAGCGGAACATGGAATGACCCGATTGTGGCTTTGTTTACATCAACCTCTGCTGTCTGCGTTACTGGTTTGGGGGTTGTAGATACTGGCACCTATTTTTCTTTCTGGGGCCAGTTTTTTGTGGTCGCCCTCGTCCAAATAGGCGGGTTGGGCTATATGACAACGACGACTTTTCTCATCCTACTGATAGGTCGGAGGTTTGATTTGAGACATAAAATGGCGATTCAACAAGCTTTGGATCGACCCGGTATGCAGGACAGCGCCCAAATGATCCGCTCTATCATTGCAACAACGATGATTTTTGAAATCACTGGAATTTTTCTGCTTATGCCTGTTTTTGTGCCTGACTATGGTTTAAATTATGGGTTGTGGCTATCAATTTTTCATAGCATTAATTCCTGGAACAATGCTGGATTTAGTTTATTTAGTGACAACCTTATAAAATATCACTCATCGATTTTATTAAATTTGGTAGTGACGGCATTAATTATTTTTGGTGGGATTGGATATCAAGTGATTTTCGAGATGTACCTGTGGTTGCGCGATCGCCTATTAAGAAAATCATCCTGCCAAGTATTTTCCCTGAACTTCAAGGTAGCTACCAGCACAACAACGATCCTGTTGTTACTGGGAACGGTAGCATTCTTTTTTATAGAACTGAGAAATCCCGAAACCCTTGGCTCTCTTAACTTAAAAGATAAATTGCTGGGAGCCTGGTTTCAATCTGTAACTCCCAGAACGGCAGGTTTTAATACTATTGATATTGGCAAAATGACTACAGCAGGTTTATTTCTGACGATCGCACTCATGTTTATTGGAGCCAGTCCAGGTGGAACAGGTGGCGGCATAAAGACAACAACATTGCGAATTTTGACTAGCTGCACGAAGGCGATTTTGCAAAGTAAAGAGGAAGTTCACCTGTATCAGCGCCAAGTGGCAATAACTCTGATATTAAAAGCGGTTGGCGTATTGGTTGGTTCGTTTGCGACCGTGCTGGGATCGACAATTTTAATTTCACTTACCGATCCAAAATTGGATTTCATTCAAATCCTTTTTGAAGTCGTTTCAGCCTTTGCCACAGTGGGTCTTTCTATGGGCATCACGGCTAGTGTTTCACCGGCAGCAAAGTTGATTCTAATTGGGACGATGTACATAGGAAGAGTAGGAGTTTTACTCCTGATGGCAACTCTATTGGGAGATCCCCGCCCCAGTGTGGTTCACTATCCAGAAGAAAACCTACTTGTGGGGTAGATATAAAAATGCGATCGTTTACTTGATAAACTGTAGTCAGCAGTCAGTAGTATTTTGCCAATGACTAATGACTAATGACTAAAAGGGGATTAATATGAATTTGTCATCGTTAGGTTTTTTTCGCAGTCTGCGTAAAGACAATCAACAGTTTGCAGTGATTGGCTTAGGACGCTTCGGTCGAGCCGTATGTTCATCGCTGCACAGCATGGGATACCAAGTTTTAGGGACTGACGTTGATGAAAAACGAGTATCCCAAGCTTTAACCGATCAACTGGTTTCTCATGCGGTACAATTGGATTCAACCGAACCGGCCGCGCTGAAAGAAGGTGGTATTTTTGAGTTTGATACAGTTATCGTTGCTATTGGTAATTATATAGAAGAAAGCATCATTACTACGTTGAATTTGAAGGAGGGTAAGGTGCCTCATGTTGTGGCGAAAGCTTCTTCGGACGTCCACGTTAAACTATTGAAGCGAGTGGGAGCAGATCATGTCATATATCCAGAGCATGAGGCGGGTTGTTCCTTGGCCCGATCGCTCACCAAGCCAGCTATTTTAGACCGTTTTGATTTGGACACCGAAAACTGTATTGTGGAACTTATTGTTCCCGATGAATTTCACGGCAAAACTATCGCCGAACTCAAACTCCGCAGCCGTTATGGTTTGAATATGCTAGCGGTAAGCGTCGATAGCAAATTTGAGATTAATCCCGATCCCAACAGGCGGCTTTCCAAAGGATCTGCGATGGTTGTAATTGGCTCGAACAAAGACATCAATCGCTTGCCAATTTGAAGTCAAAAAGGTTATGACAACAAAATCTTGTGTCAAAACATTAGAGAGCTAAATTAGTAGTGTGACTTGGGAGATAGAATATACTAATGAATTTCGACAGTGGTGGGAAGTCCTTGGTGAAACCCAGCAGGATGATATTATCAGTCTTGTCCAATTACTAGAAGAAAAAGAGCATAATTTACTTTTTCCTTATTCTTCTGGGGTGAATGAGCTTGGGCATTTTTTGATCTAAACGACTTTGCAGAAACTCACGAAGTTTCTCTCTAAATGCAACTTCCGTAGCACCTTCAACCAAAATAGCAATTTTCATGGACGACCACCCATTACATTCATTGCCCAAACTTGGTCAAGGCTGTAATCTTCTAACCATTTATCCAGCTTAAGAGTGTCAGCCCAAGTCATTTTTGCTTCACCTTCTTCGATATCGCAAATCAAAACTTCGCGTGGTTCTAGAAATCCGATCAGTCGATCTGAGTGGGTGGCAACGATCAGTTGTGTGTGTTTTGAAGCTTCTCTCATTAAATATACTAAGTGTCTTAAAAGTTCGGGATGTAAGCTAACTTCCGGTTCATCTATCAAAGTGATTGTTGTTAAACTTTGACTTTGCAGAAGAGTAACTAACCACAAAAAGCGCAGTGTTCCTTCTGATAACTCATGTACATAGATAGGTTGAGGAAAATTTCTATCTGTCCAAGTCATGGAAATAGTTCCAGCGGCAACTGGAGGAAAGTTTAATCGCTCAAAATCTGGAAAGGCAGCAGATAGAATATTTTCAACCATTTCAAAGCGATCGCGATCGCTTTCCCGCAGGTCATAAAGACAGGAAACTAAGTCTTCACCGCTTGCTCCAGGCAACTTTGCAGGGCGCATTGCTTGAGGTAGACGAATAGGGCTTTTCTCTGAAACATCTAGCGATCCATAATAGGTACAGGAAGCAAGGCTCTTTCTCAAATTTTCAGGTTCGCGATACATTTTAGGAACTTGAGAAAGAGATGTTTCAAGAGGGTTGTGTTCCCAATTCGGTCTCAAAAGTTTGCGGTCTTCTTGACTAAAATATTTAATATCTAAACCATCTGATTCAATATACTTAAATGGTTCACGGGCGTTGAGGTCGCTCTGCTGTGTTAAAGTTTCTTCTTTAATTTCATAAGATAAACCTTTAGGAGACAAAGTTAAACTATACTTTAAAGGCTGTCTTTCTGGTACTTTCATTGAAACTGCAATTTCTAGCTCCCGCGCTTTACCTCTCGTCAAAATTTCATTTAAACCGCCTTTGAGTTGCAAGATATTATGTAAATTTCCCCTTGCGGAAGCCGCTAGTACCGAAAGAACATCTAAAAAAGAGGTTTTTCCCGATCCGTTTGCACCAATCATCACGATGAGATTTCTCATCTCAAACTCAATATTTTGAAGACGGCGAAATCCCTTTACTGATATGTTTTCAAATCTATCCATACGGCTAAACATCATTATTATCAATAGTTAAATTGGCCTAGACAGTAAAGTATAGGTCAATCTTTATTGTACCATGCTTTAGAAGCATTAGGCACTTGGTCAAGCCCGATTAGTCCATGACAGACTCTGCATCGTTTAGATTAGCGCGGCATAACTTCCTTCATTGTGTTCTTACCGGAGTTCTCGGTTGTTTTCGCAGCACGTCAATTTGTTCGATTAATTGATCGACTTGTTCGGCTTTGTCAATGTTACCCTGAACTCTGTATAAGTCCCTGGCTCTTTTGAGGGGTCGGACGGCATCCTTGAGCTGGTCTTGATAGTACAAAATGACGCCCAAGTTATAGTAAGCAGATGCGTCGTTCGGCTGGCGGCGAATAGCTTCTCTGTATGCGACGATCGCTTCTTCTGGCTGGTTTTGTCTGGTTAAGATATTCCCCAAGCTATTATAAGCCGCCGCTAAGTTGGGATTGATGCGAACTGCTGTTCGGTATGCAGATGCTGCGGCTTCCAGTTGGCCTTGCTTTTCTAGGACAATTCCTAAATTGTAGTAACCATTGGCATTGTTGGGAGCCAGACGAATTACTTGCCTGTAGGCGACGCTAGCCTCGTCTAGCTGGCCCAGCCGATCGTAAATCACTCCTAAGTTGTAATAAGCATTGGCATTTTCGGGATTGATGCCAAGGGTGCGATCGTATGCAGCTAGAGCATCTTGTACTTGACCTTGGCGATCGTAAATCACTCCCAAATTATAATGAGCTTCTTCCAAATTGGGGTTCATGCTAATCGCTTGCTGGTATTCAGCTATAGCCTCCCCAGTTCGGCCCTTTTCGTTGAAAATATTTGCCAGGTAATAGTGAGCTACAGAAATTCTGGGGTCTCGCTCAAGTGCTTTGCGAAACGAGACTGCGGCGGCGTCAAGGTCTCTGTCATTGTAACGATTGACTCCTAGTTGGAAGTAACCAGCCGCCTCCAGATCCTGCGTAACAATGCCTTGGACTGCTTCTGGTATAGCTCTAGCAGCCTCGGTTATTAGTACCAGGGGTGTAAAACCGAAACCGATAACGGCGGCAACTATATAGATCGAGGCGTGCTTTTTAAACATTTATGCAAGACCTGTTTCCAAGGGCTATGAGGCACCAAAACCTTTTGAGAACACTGTACTCTTAGCTTCGGGCAAAATCAACATGGCGTCGCCAAAGGAATAGAAGCGGTACTCGCACGCGATCGCTTCCCGATACAAAGATAGCAGGCGCTCACGCCCGATCGCTGCACTAACGAGCATCAGCAAGCTTGAGCGAGGCAGGTGAAAATTAGTAATCAGTCCCTCCACCACGCGCCACTGGTAGCCGGGATAGATAAATATATCGGTTTTGCCGCAAAACGATCGCAATTCACCGTCAGCAGCCGCGCCTTCCAAAGCCCGTACTGCCGTCGTTCCCACCGCAATAATCCGACCTCCTCTAGCCTTAGTTTCGCGGATTTGCGCCACCGTTTCTGCCGATACCTCCATCCACTCGGAGTGCATTTTGTGGGTTGTAATCTCCTCCACTTCTACTGGTCGAAACGTTCCCACCCCGACGTGCAGCGTCACGTATGCTTGCCCAATTCCTTGTTCCTGCAACCGCGTCAGTAACTCTGTGGTAAAGTGTAGCCCAGCTGTTGGAGCTGCTACCGCCCCCGGTCTAGAGGCATAAACGGTCTGGTACTGCTCTGGTTGGGATTGTGAATATTTGATGTAAGGAGGTAAAGGAACATGACCGAATTGGGCCAAAATTTGATTTAGGGATACTCCTTCTGGCAGTTCAAATTGCAAAATTCGTCCGCCGATGGTATTATCGCTAGCCAAAACCGTAGCACTTAATTGATTTTGGATTGAAAATTCAACATTCTCCTGCGGTTTAAATAAAATTTTCGTGTTGGGCGTTAAGCGTTTACCGGGCTTCACTAAAGCTAACCAGCAGTTGTTTTCTAGTTCTTCGAGCAGCAACACTTCTACTGCTGTGCCGCTGGGTTTGCAACCGTAAAGTCTGGCTGGGATGACGCGAGTGTTATTCAGCACCAGCAAATCGCCGGGTTTGAGTAAGTTAGGTAAATCCCGAAATATGCGGTGGCTGTGGCTAACGGGGGAGTCTAACACCAGCAAGCGAGAGCTATCCCTGGGAATTGCGGGATTTTGTGCAATCCGCTCTTTTGGAAGTTCGTAGCCATAGGCTGCTAATGAGAAGTCTTTATCCTCATTGTTAGCAGCTGGGTTGGGGGACGGTATCGATTTTGGATTTTGCACCTGGACTTGGGAATGTAGAAAGGACTGGTGGGAATCGAATTTGGCCTTAAGGGGGGTTTGTGGCCGAGTTAAAAAAGTTCTTGTTAATTTAACTTAATATAAAACGTCTACGATCGTGAGATCGCGCTGAAAAAAAAACCGTTTGGTAAAGTTTTTTATCTTTTAGGTGGTATTTAGTATAGTATTGTAATAAATCTATACAAACTTATCAAAAATTGGGTAACTCTCCCCAGTGAATATTGGGTGTTTCTCCCCTATCTATAAATACACACTCCTGGCAACAATATAGGTGTAAGATTCGCTACTCCCCCCCAAGTAAATTTATGGAATACATATATTTCCTCGCGAATGCCAGTCTCACCCAAAGAATAGTTGAGTACTTGCACGCAAATCGCCAATTTCCCTTTCACTCGGTCACGGTTTTACATCAGATTGATGGCTGGGTGGTGAAGGTGAAAATGAAATCTGCTTTAGAGCCACAACAGCATGGAGACTTTCGGGCTTACCTAAACGAATTAGGAATTCCCCACCAACCGGAAGTTCGCATAAAAATGGCCCTTTGGAGTCTGGATGCTGGACAGTCACCCATCGACGTCATGCGTCGCTATCAGGTAGCAGTAGTTTCTCACGGTAAACCCGATCGCGAAGAAATTGACGCATTTCGTCGCCAATTTGTCAATGGGTTGGGATATTGTCCAGAAACCCTTGCCTAATTTCTAGCTTTTAGATTGAATAACTAAAATCGAATGCTGCCTGAATATACTGCTGCAAGACAAGTCGATGTCCTGCTATCCGTGCAGCTGACTCCAGCGTGAGGGGAGATTGCCCAACATTGCTCTCTTTTTGCTGGGCTGCCGATGGGGGGTCAAAGCAGGAAATATTGCTTGCCTCAAAGTTTAAATTATGGGATAATTTGCCAGCTAGCCGTTGACATCTCACCAAAGCTACATCAAATCGGCAGGGGCGATCTGCTAGCTGTGGGTGTAGGGCTAAAAATAACTGAACGGCCTGCCAAAGTTTAGCTTGTTTTTGCGGCGTGATTGACAGCAGACCATCCGCATCCCAATTTCCCCGACTGCGAGTTTTGACTTCTACAAACACCAAATCCGCAGGTTCCTGTTGAGCGATGATGTCCAACTCTCCCCAACGGCAATGCCAGCGGCGATGGAGAACGCAATAGCCTTGCCAGAGCAACCATTGGGCAACTAGGTCTTCACCTAATGCACCAATATCGGGATAATGAGATACAGAATGGTTTGCCATCAACTGGTGCGAGTATGAATTCTAGTTTAAAGAATCGGATTTCGAGAATATTACTCAGTTTATGGCTTTGGGGAGCGGTCTGCTTAACAGGTTTTGGAGTGATCGCTAACTCGGCCTGGGCTACTGATTATACCAAAGAGGCGCTCGTTGGCGTCGATTTCTCTGGGCGGGTGCTGACAGATTCCTCTTTCAACCACGCTAATCTCCGCAACAGTAACTTCAGCCATAGTGATTTGCGGGGAGTAAGTCTTTTTGGGACTAATCTAGAGTCGGCTAATTTAGAGGGTGCCGATCTCAGGAATGCTACTCTGGATAATGCCCGTTTCAGGGGCGCTAATTTGACCAATGCTGTGCTGGAAGGGGCTTTTGCTTTTAATGCTAAGTTCGATCGCGCGATCGTTGACGGTGCTGATTTCACTGATGTTTTCCTGCGTGACAATCAGCAAAGGTTGCTTTGTGCAGTTGCTAAAGGCACTAATCCAGTTACGGGACGCAACACCCGCGATACTCTAGATTGCCGGTGACATACTCCTACACCAACCTTTCAGGTATGGTGTAGGCTTCTCGCAGCCCGATGAAGGGTATGCAAGATTTCCTTCTGGTACGCATCATCCATAGAACCAACTATAGATAGTTTCCCATTACGGCGTTTTATACTTGGGAAAATGCCCAACCCAAGTCTTTTTAAGTTAATCGCAGCATTAATGTCACGATTAACCATCAAAGCGTTTAGCTCATCCCAATAGTCTCTGATACTGCAATCGGTAAAAACAATTTCATTCCGATAAGCCAGAACCATTGAAGTATAAGCAGGATTCTTAGAAATGACAACTGCTCCAGCAATTGATGCTATGTAGTCCAGTGTCTTGAAGAAATTTCCAAAAGCACCATCAGACCAAGATTTATTCAATCCAGACTTAGCTGATTGACCATTGGGAAGATAGGTTCCATCATCAGATTGCTTGACTTGATTTCGCTTAGTTAAACCCTTAAGATTCAGGTCTTCGTGAAAGAAAACCTTTTTCCCAGTTCTCACCAATTGATGAGCGGTTTTATAGTGAAAATCTTGACGAGAACGAGCTATTTTTTGATGTTGTCTGCCCTCTTTTTTTGCCAGTTTACGTCGAGCCTTACTACCACGTTTACTTTTATTGCGCTTAGTTGAAATTTGAGTCAATTTAGCTTGATTATGACGTAAAGGTTTTAGAGAAGGTAGCTTTTCGCCATCAGAAGTAGCCAAATAAACATCTTCATGTAAGACAGCATCCAGCCCCAAGGAATTATCCCAAGTTGGCACAATTGCATCAGGGCTGATAGTTGGCACAGTCACATCTTCTAGGATTAGTTGAATAAACCACCCATCAGCCTTTTTAGTGACACTGACTTGCTTGACGACAAATCCATCAGGAATAGGGCGGTGCATTCTGACTTTGATAATCCCTAGCTTTGGTAGCCGTAAATATAACCAGTTTTTACGGAGCAATTTAATCCAACTATCATTAGCCGTAGCAAAGGTCATCGTCCTGAAACTAGCTTCAGACTTAAAGCGTGATCTACCCGACTTATTCCCATTACTATCACCAACAATAAATCTTTCAAATGCCTTGTCAACACGCTTTGAGACATCTTGCAAGACTGTTGAATCGACTCTTGAAAAGTCCAACAATTCACCACTATGAAACACCTGAACCAAGTCTTTCTTGATGGCTGGCAATTGTTGTTTCTGGCTATAGTAATTGGGTCTTTCCCTTACGGGTGCAATGCTCGTTATTAATGGGCAAGAATTAACGCTAGTACGATTCATTTCCCACCAATCAAATCTGTCTCCTAGTTGGCGATTGTACCAATAGCGACAAATTCTCAGCCATTGATTAAGCTGGATTTTTTGATTAGTGTGGGGATAGCATTTGTACTGATACGTTGTTTTCACGGTCGCTCTGTCGTTTAGACTTTACTTAGTGTTATCATAGCATTCATCAATACAATTAAAAAAATATATTGATGAAGAAGATCGACCGACCGACTGATGCCTAGAAAATGCACGGCTTTCATCCCACACCAAATAAGATTATGGTGTGGGGATTCCCGCCTTTATCAGCTAATAAAGGGGCTAGAAAAGTCAAAAGTCAAAAGTCAAAAGTCA
>CASBRD010000106.1 GCA_949128025.1 Oscillatoriales cyanobacterium PMM_0008
CCTCTGCCCCTCTGCCCCTCTGCTCCTCTGCCCTCTTCCCGATCCCCTATTTTGTATTGCAGCGTTCAACTCGGCTAATAACCTGCCTACAATTAAATACAGGCTAAATTTTCAGTCTGAAGGGGCATGGCATACCATCCAATCAAGCGGATAAAGGTTAGCTTTTGATTCACCCACCCCATCCCCTGCTTTGGAGATTGGGAAACGCAATAACAGCAATAAATTTTTTAGGAACTCTTGCTTCATGTTTACTAAGCAGGTAACGGACTCAAAAGTATACAACTGGTTTCAGGAACGCCTAGAGATTCAGGCGCTTGCTGAGGATGTATCCAGCAAGTACGTTCCTCCCCACGTCAATATCTTTTATTGCCTGGGCGGGATTACCCTGGTTTGCTTTGTGATCCAGTTCGCTACTGGATTCGCCATGACTTTCTACTACAAGCCAACTGTTACCGAAGCTTTTGCCTCGGTGCAGTACATTATGACGGAAGTTAACTTTGGCTGGCTCATCCGTTCCATCCATCGCTGGTCTGCCAGCATGATGGTGCTGATGATGGTTTTGCACACCTTCCGAGTCTACTTAACGGGCGGTTTCAAAAAGCCCCGCGAACTGACTTGGGTGACTGGCGTCATCCTGGCTGTAATCACGGTTTCTTTTGGCGTGACTGGTTACTCTCTACCTTGGGATCAAATCGGTTACTGGGCGGTGAAAATCGTTAGTGGCGTTCCAGAAGCGATTCCTGTGGTTGGCACGCTAATAGCTGACTTGTTGCGCGGCGGTTCGAGTGTGGGTCAACCAACTTTGACTCGCTACTACAGCGCCCACACTTTTGTTCTGCCCTGGCTAATCGCTGTGTTCATGCTGCTGCACTTCTTGATGATTCGCAAGCAAGGCATTTCGGGCCCATTGTAATCTCGGCTCGGCAACTGCTGTTTTAAAGAACGTAACAGAGGAGAGCATTTTCCACTATGTCAATCATCAAAAAACCGGATCTGACCGATCCAGAATTACGCGCCAAACTAGCTCAGGGTATGGGCCATAACTATTATGGCGAACCCGCTTGGCCTAATGACCTGCTGTATGTTTTCCCCATTGTGATTATGGGGACGATCGCATTGTGTATCGGTCTGGCTGTTCTCGATCCAGCAGTGGTTGGGGAACCAGCTAACCCGTTTGCGACGCCTTTGGAAATTTTGCCAGAATGGTATCTGTGGCCTGTTTTCCAGCTACTGCGTACAGTACCGAATAAATTGCTGGGCGTTTTGTTGATGGCTTCAGTACCCTTGGGTCTGATTCTTGTTCCATTTATTGAAAATGTTAACAAGTTTCAGAATCCCTTCCGTCGTCCAGTGGCTACAACTGTGTTTTTGTTCGGTACTCTGGTTACTATTTACCTGGGTATCGCTGCCACTCTGCCGATCGATAAATCCATCACCTTGGGTCTGTTCTAAAAACTGAATAGCCTGTGATATGACGCCGGTTGAGTTTCTTTGGAGTAGATAGAGAAATTCAGCTGGCGTCATCTCAATTTTAAATTTTAAATTGAAGGTTTATTTTCTGGGATAATATATATCCCTCTGCCTAAAATTACTGACGGGTTGAGACAGAAACTATCTTGAAGCAAATTAGAGTAAAAAAATGCCGAAAAAGCCAAAATTTCCCTATCTAGTGGGTTCAAAATGGACAGCGAAGCAGAAAACTTGGGGTTGGCGACATTTTCAGGTGGTAAACCGAAAAAAAGAGGGCAAGTGGGTGTTTGCGGAAATGGTCGCATCCTGCGACCCTAGCGTCCGGTTTTGGATCAATGCCAAATCTCTCAAGCAACAATCTATGTGGCAGGCTGGTTGGCAATCTCTACAAGAAATGCAGACGATCGATGAGATACATCTGTGGGAAGATGACTCATCCAAAATATTGGTATCAGCTATAGACAAAGGATAGAGTTGAAACGACTCGGAAAAACGGATGTTACTATCAGTGCGATCGGGCCAGGTGGTAGTCGTGGGGTGGGGAATTTGGAAGATATTGGCCCGATCGCTCAACTTGCTTCTCAAAAAGGTGTGTTGGTGTACAATATTGTGCTGGCGTGGCTAATAGCGAAAGTCGGTTTTAACCGACTTTCGCTATTAGCCCGGAAATTGATTTCCGGGCGGGTGTGGGCGACACAGCTAATTAATTTACTATTAATTTTCAGGATTGGATTCATTATCCATATCTTCAGACGTTGATTGTTCAGGCGTACTATTTTCTTGATTAGTATTTTCCAATAATCCAGCCATTTTAAGTAAGTGTTTTAATATGCCAATTTTTAAATCTTTATTACCGTGAATTGGCACAGAAATTCGCACTGGATTACCTGGTTTACCGTAGATGTGGTGACTGCCTTGAACTCGTAATAATATCCAGTCGTTTTTCTCTAAGAACTTTGCCAACTGTTTGCCAGACATAGAGTTCATATAGCAATCTCCATAATTCTGTCTTTATCAGTTGTCTCAATTGATTCAATATCGACAGATAGACAACCTTCAATTGCTTCATAGAGATTTTGCAGCAATTCTTCAAAAGTTTCGCCTTGGGTAGCGCAACCAGGTATAGAGGGGACTTCAGCCCAATATCCGCCTTCTTCAGCTTCGTGAATAATGACTTTGATTTTCATTGGGTTGTTATCTTATTATTAATTTTTTGTTCCATTCTTTATTATACAGAGTTAATGGCAACCCTCATAGCCCGCCTGCGATTCAAATCGCAGGCTAATAGCGGAAGTCCGTTAAAACGGACTGAATTTTTGTCTAGGTTTTTAGTCGGTTTTAACCGACTTTCGCTATTAGCCCGGAAATTGATTTCCGGGCGGGTGTGGACAACACAGCTAATTAATTTACTAATAGTTTTTCTTCTAGTAAAATTCGCTCCTCTGGAGAGAGAGAAATGATAACTTGAAATACGGATTCAACTAATTGGGCGTTCATCGTTTATTCTCCTAATTTATATTAAATTGTTCTTATTCTGATAATCTCAATTGTTTCTTTACCTCTGCTAACGATATTGAAGGTTTATCTGCATCTTCCTGTTTAGCATTTCGCAAATCTTCTAAATCTTCTAAATCTTCTAACAATTCTTGCAGTGCTTCAAATTCATCGTAAGGGAGGACAACGAATTCTTTCTTGCCGTTTTTGCTTAAATACTCTGGGTGTAATTCAATCATGGCAGGTTTTTACTTATCCTAATTATAATGTAACTGAAGTAGAAGATATGTCATCAGAAAATTTTAGAAGGAAAAGGGATATTTCAACCACGCCGCCGAAATTGTGCGCGTACCAATTGCCACAGCATCAGCGCTACAATCAAAACTAAGGCAAAGGGGAAAGCGAATAAACCTAAAATGAAGCATAAAGCTAATTGCCATTTTCCACGTTGGGCAAATTTAGCTATCAATTTCATCCAGTTGGGATAAGGCATAGCTTCAAGGGGTAGCTCAAGTTCTTGTAATATTAGATTGGCTTGATATGCTGCTGCATAACTTTCTTTAACTCTGCCAATTTTGTTATATGATGCAGATAAATTTTGCAGAGAATTAGCTTCACCTCTCTTATCGCCTATTTCCCTCGCAATTTTTAGCCATTGCAGATAGAAACGAATCGCTTCCTGATATTGTCCTAGAGAATTGTAAGCATTGCCTAAATTACCAAGGGAACTACCTTCACCACCACGATCGCCTATTTCCATCGCAATTTCTAGAGATTGCTGACAGAAACGAATCGCTTCCTGATATTGTTCTAGAGAATTGTAAGCATTGCCTAAAGATACAAGTGCAGCAAGGAATTGCCACTGTTGAAAATCGTCTTTCGGTTCCTGAAAATCAACTAACCGCAAATAGAGTTCAACCAGCGTCTTATTATAACCGCGCAAATCTAAAAACCTTTGTACACAGTCATCACTATAGCTACCATCGCGAATAGTGTAAAAAGCTTCCCCATATCTTTGCAACTCACAAAGATGATAAAAAATTTCCAAATAAGCCCTTATATCCTCAAGCGTTTCCCAAGGTTGTGGTTTAACCTGCGATTTATAATAATCAATCGCCCTCTCATGCACCTCCCTCAAATCCCCCGCAATTCCCCTCACATACTCTAACACCAACGGCTGAAACTGAAACCACCACTGCCGATTTTCTCTTTCTTCCTGCAACAGCGATTTCCCCACCAATAACCGCAAATCTTTTTCAACAGACTCTTCCCCCATCACCGCAGCAGCAGCCAAACTATTAAACCGAAGGCGATAAACACTCACATTTAACAGCAACTTTTTCAACCTTTCATCCAGTCGGTTAAAACTAGCAGCTAAAACCTCTTCAACGCTGACAGTTTCACCTCGATGCCAACCGGAAATTTGCAGTGGGTTTCTATCCAAAAAACTGATATCTGCATTTTCCCCTTCTTCCTCTTTCAGAAAACCCGCCACAAGTTTAAGCGATAAAGGATGCCCTTTTACTCGCTGTGAAAATGCCTGCAATCCTGACTCAGTGCCAGTAATTCCTAACACCTTTAGTAATGTTGCCCCCGCTTCTGGCTTAAATCCCACCAACTCGACGCAGTTATCACTGGGTAAATTCCATCGTTCCTGCGTAGTTACTAAAATCACACTCTTGCCACCATACCCCAGCCAATCTTGGAAAAACTGCTGATAAAAGCTATCCCGAAATTGCCCATCTTGCAACAAAGTTTCCAAATTATCGATTACCAGCAAATACTTATTATTTTGCAGGCAATTCAGCAGGCGATTAGGTAAATTTTGTTCGTCTTTCAGGATGGGTGAATCTTCTGGTAAATGCAAGAATTGTCGCAACACTAATCGCGCCATTCCGGTAAATATGCTCATTTCGGGATTGCGAAGAATATCTGCCTAGAATTGGCCTGGAAACCCGGTTTCTTCAATAAACCGGGTTTCTTCATAAATCTTGGCAGCTAAAGTTGATTTACCCATACCGCCAACTCCGGTTATTCCAATTAGCTGCTTTTTGCCTTCTGCTAATAATTGGTGGAGGTGATTTATTTCTTCATCTCTTCCGATAAAATCTGATACTTTTAGATGCGGATCGCTTAAATCAATATCCGGTTGCGGAGTGATTTTGTCTAGCTTTTGTTCAATTCGTTTCGTGGTGTCGAGAGTTTCGCTAACTGTGTCTTGAATTATTACTAAACTCTGCGCGATCGCTCTCAATTCATCTTGCAAACCGGATTCTACCTGTATCATCCAACTCTGGAAACTATCGCTCCAATTTTGCGGCAATTGGAGGCTTTCCGCCGGATTGGAATTGAGAGATTTAATTTGCTGCACTTCGGCGAGAATTAAATCGCATTTACTCTGCAATTCAGCTTTTGATTCCCGAATTTCGGTAATGAATTCCCCCAGCAATAACAGCATCATCCCCGAAAAAGCTACTGAATTTTCTTTCAGCACTTCTCGCAATGCTTGCGGAAAAGTAGTGTGCAGTGCTAACGCCACTTCCCGGACAACTTCTTCGGGAATATGATCGATTTTTGGTATTCCTTCGGCACATAACCAATTGAGGATATCTACCCAATCCTCTTTGCTGTCTAAAGCTCTAACTTTGGCAAAATCAGCCGCACTTTTATCAAATAGCGCTGTTAAATAATCTTCACGAATTCCTAAATATTTACTATCCGTTTCTATGGTATAATCAGGCCAACATTTAACTGCTTTATCTGCCAGTGCTTCTAAGCGCGTTTTTGTCCAATCATCTTTATTTTTAGCAGCGTGACGGATGACAATTGCGATCGCAATCCCCACCGCCTTGGTTAAGTCATGGTTTCGTAACACATCAGCCGAGGGACGAAACCGCTTAGCAAGCTCAAAATAATCGCTGGCGAGAATACTCCCCGCTACCCCCGGTAAAGCTGATGCTGCTACACCCAAAGCTGTGCCTATTGCACCTGGGACAAGGGATGCGATCGCACCTGCAAAAACTGCCCCAACAGTAATTAAACCGCCACAGGTGAGGAGTCGCCCGTGAATCTTCGCTGGATGAAATGACATAAAGTGCGGATATCAAAACCCTATAAAATATTGTAGCTAACGCATCGCTCCATAGGCGTATCCTTCGTGACTGTCTACCTCTACAGCAAAATATAGGGATGCGATCGCACCCAAAACCAGCAACAAGCTACAAACCATACCCTAACAGTTAGTTAAAATTTTGTAGGTAAACAGGCATTCCGCCCAGCCTGCACAAGCTAGAAGAAAGATGACCGAATCGCCTAATTCTCATCAAACCAGCCCAACTCAGCCAGATTTGCCTACTGAGAGTCCAGACGGTGGTAGTGACAATGGAAGCTTTAACAATCAGCCTCGCACTGGTGAATTTTCAGCATCGGTGGGGACCAGAGAACCAGAAAGGTTCCTGTCTAGCCTTGCACAATCGGAAATTGCCATCCAAAAAAATGTCGCCGCCGCCTCTGTCCCATACCGTTCCGCATCCTGGATTATCATATGCGCGATCGCCCTGATGTTCGTGGGGATAATCCTCAATAACTTCTTCCTTGGTATATCCGGATCGACAGTCGCCCTACTCCTATCCCTGCGACTAATGTGGCCCCTCTTGCAATCCTGGTTAAATGATTTGCAGCCCCACGAGCGATCGCAGCTCTTAGGCATCATCGGCTTTTTAGCCGCCATATTAGGCTTATTCAAATTTATTGGTGTTTACCAAGGCATTAGTCGTTGGCTGGAACGGATTAAATGGGATGAATTCGGTTCCTGGGCAGAATGGACTGGCGCTTTAGGGCAAATTATGATCGCCGTTCTCGCCGTCTATATTGCTTGGCGTCAGTACGTCATCTCCAAAGACTTAACCATTCAGCAAAACATCATCACCCAACAACAAACCATCGATGCTTACTTCCAGGGCGTCTCAGATCTAGCATTAGATGACGAAGGAATGCTAGAAGATTGGCCTCAAGAACGAGTCTTTGCTGAAGGACGCACAGCCGCTATTCTTACCAGTATCGATGCACAAGGTAAAGCCAAAGTCCTCAGATTTTTGTCCCAGTCCAAATTACTCAGCCCCCTCAAGCGCGATCAGCACTTAGGACGAGCCATCCTCAATGGTTTCGGCGGTTACGAAGAAGACCGCGACTATGGAGTGCGCGTCATCGATTTGGGCGTTATGCTAGCTGGAGCAAACCTTTCCTATACCGATCTGCGTTGGGCCGAACTCAGCGACGCCAATCTCGTCAGAGCCAATCTTAGAGCCTGCGATTTGGCACACGCCAACCTTTCTCGTACCATTTTGTACGAAGCCAATCTAGTTGGTGTCGATCTCAAAGGAACCCGTTTATTTTACGGTTCTGCGAAAACCGCCAGCCCCCGCAGCCGCACTGTATTGGCCGACTATCAAACTGGGGTTCACACAGGATCTGTGGTAGAAAACGCCGATTTTAGTGGCGTTCAGCGCTTATCGGAAGAACAGCGCTATTACTGCTGCGCTTGGGGTGGTTCCCAAACCAGAGACACTATTCCCGGTGGTTGCGATGGTATTCCCAATAAATTAGGCCGATAATTTGGGTCTTTTGGAATTATTATGCTAATGTTCCTGATGAACATTTTTGTAGGGACACGGCATCATAAATATTTCGGTCATACCAAAATTTTAATTATGCCGTGTCCTTTCTCAGCTTCAAAGAACCATTAAATCCAAGACGGAAACCACATTCTGATTTGGAAACTTTGCGGCGATAAAGGCAATCCTAAATAGACTGGTAACCAGAAGACAAACGCTACCAAAATCAGAAAGATAGTAGTAACGCCCATTGCCCGCAGTCGAGGTCTTGGGCTGTGGAGCCAGCGTTCTACCAGCCACGCCAAGGCCAAAAATGCGAAGATAACTCCACCCATATATAAATAGATAAAAGTGCAGCGAGTCACCTTGATCCAAGGCAAAAAGTTAGCGGCATAATTCAGCACCAAGTAAAGCACGCACCACAATTCTTTTTGCCCAGGAAAGTAAACGGCGCTTCTATCTAAATTCCCAGATGTTGTAACCCAAACCCAGACGCGCTTAAGCAGTTCCCCAACCAACAGCAAAATTGCGATCGCAGATAACCACCATAAAGCCGGGTTTCCCATCGCATGAACATCATAAATAACTTTCGCAGTACCGGCTGGCAAAGGCGGCAAAGACGGAACAGGATCGGTGGTATTGCTCGCAGTTTCGTAAAGATAAACTACCGGACGCACTATCAAAGGCCAAGTGTACCACTTGGAGCAGTAAGGATGAACTTTCGGCCCATTTTGCATTCGTTCGTGGAATCCCAGGATTTGCTGGTGCAATTCCCAAAATCCTCTTTCTGTGTTTATCTGTAAGTGAGGAATCCAAACTAAGTAGTAGATTAAGGCGGGAATGACACCAAAATAAAACAAAATCTCCAATAAATTAACCCGCGTCAAATTTTGCAGTGGTGACTGCCCCTCTGCCCCTCTGCCCCTCTGCCCCTCCGCTCCTCTGTTCTTCTGCGCCCACCGCATTACCCAAGCACAAATCCAAATCAAATAAATGCCTAGCAAAAATGCCAGCCCATTCCACTTAACTCCAACTGAAGCCCCCAAACAAATGCCAGATAAAGCTAACCAAAACCAGCGTCCGCCACGCTGTTGTTCGAGTGCTAGTAGGAAAAACCATTGACCCAAAAGCCCAAAGAAAACTAGATAAATGTTAATCAGAGCGTAGCGAGATTCAACTAGAAATAAGCCATCGCAAGTTGTAAATAAAGCGGCAATCAAAGCATAACTGGGGCGGCGAGTCAACTGATAAGCTATTCCTCCCACTACTAGCGGCAGCAAAGAGCCTGTCAAAGCATTCAGCCATCGGTAACTAATGGGAGAAAGCTGTGTACCCGCCAAGCTATTGACTGTATCTTGGCCGAAATGAAAATAATTTCCAATTGATATACCAAGAGCGATCGCATATTTGCCCAAAGGCGGATGGGCATCAAATAAAGGAGTATGAGTTAAGTAGTTATAGGCATATTTAACATAATAAATCTCATCAAATACCAGTGTGTTGAATCGGCTCAATCCCCAAAAGTGCAAAGCTAGTGACAGCAGAAATACACTCGCCATCCCCATTCCAAACGAGGGAACAAGCTTTTTGAAAAAAGTCATTCGATTTTGGATTTTGGATTTTAGATTTTGGATTGACCCCACGGATGAATCCTGTAAGTGACCAAACCAACAATTTCTTGGTCATAAAATGTCAATTGTTTGTCCCGTTTCAGCTGACCGGCGGGCAGCATCAGCCACTTTGAGGCTATACAAGCTGGCATCTAGAGTCACATACAGGGGCTTTCCCTCTAGTAAGCGATCTAACACCATAGTGGTTTCTTTGGCAAATAAACCACGGCGACTGCCCACCTCGATGGGGGTCGTTTCCTCGCCCCGCACCAGTTGACCTCGATCGCCATCAAAAATAAGGCTGCCTTGCTCTCCATAAATCTCAAAAGGACGTGCTGCCTGCCAAAAGGTTTCCCCTTTGCAGTATGTTACCTCAGCTACCAACCCACTGGTAAAGCGCAACTGGGCAGTGCAAAGACAGGCGGTGTAAAATTCCGATTCCCTACCCCAAAATCGAGTTTGGCAGCTAACGCTCTTTACTGTCCCAAACAAATCCGTCAGTCGATGGATGCGGGAAAGAGCGCCACTAAAGGGAAATCCAAATAGTGCTTGGTTGTAAGTCCACTTGCGGGGTGCGGGTCTTTGGGGGTTAATGGTGCTGTAGCGGGCATAAAATGCCGTGCCAATTTCCGGTAAGTATTGCCGTATTGCCTGATGCAGTCCGCCTAGCAGTTCGATATGCTCGACGTGCAGGAGTTGGCCCTTACTTTGCGCTAAAGCAATCAGTTGTTCTGCTTCGGTAGGGTTTAAAGAGAGAGGGTATTCTACCACAACGTGCTTACCGGCGTCAAGGGCTGCTCGTGCGATCGCGCCATGTTCGCTATTAACAGTAGAAACAATCACCAGATCCACATGAGATAGCTCCACTAGCTGCTGCCAATCCGAAAAAGCTTCAGCTTGGAACGTTTGACAAAACGACTGCGTTTTTTGTGGTGTATGACCGGCAACGGCTACCAGATGGCTTCGGGAATCGGATTGCAAGGTTTCGGCTCGTAGTTTGGCCGCATAACCCGTACCGACCAGCCCCACCTTCAAGGGCCTTGTGACAGAAAAATGGGCAGGAACATTCATCGCTTGTAGGGCTAGGGGCTAAGGGCTAGGGACTAGAGACTGGTGAGCTTCAAAACTCAAAACTCTGCCAATTTTTAGTCCCGGCGGGTGACCGTCCGCAATAAGTATAAGCAATTAGGATGAAATTAAGAAAATTAATTACGAATCCCGTTGGCTGAAACTGCGAATTGAGTATCAAAATTCTTAACTTTTCCCGTAGTATCAAAAAGTAAAGCAAACCTGAAAGCAGACCCGCGCAAAACTAACTTGCCAGGGCTTCTTAAGGAAAACTTATATTGCCGTTTAGAATACGCGAGAGGACTGCTACATGGCTACTACTTACAAGGTGACGTTAAAGAACGACGCAGAAGGCATAAACTCGACCATTGACGTCAAAGATGACGAATATATTCTTGACGCTGCCGAAGAACAAGGACTTGACCTGCCCTATTCTTGTCGCGCTGGTGCTTGCTCGACCTGTGCTGGCAAAATCACCGCAGGTGAAGTTGACCAAGGTGACCAGTCTTTCCTGGATGACGATCAGATCGAAGCTGGGTACGTGCTGACCTGCGTAGCTTATCCCAAGTCTGACTGCACTATCATCACTCACCAAGAAGAAGAACTGTACTAGAGAATCCAGATCTTTTAGGAATCAGGAGGCAGAATTTCTCCCGACTCCTGGTTCCTGACTCCTGGTTCACTGGGCCTGCCAAAAGCTGATGGAATCGTTAAGGGGCTGGATTTGAGTGCCGGGATAATAAAAGTTCAGAATCTGCTGACTGGACCAACCCAGATTCCCTAACTGATAGGCACCCGTTTGACTCAAGCCGACGCCGTGTCCGTATCCACCCCCGACAAAGGCGTAGCCCCATAGAGTTTGGTTGTCTTTTTTGACGGGATCTAGATAAAACAGCGTGCTGATCGGAGCGAGAAAGGCGCTGCGAACTTCTTCTTTGTGCAGTTCGATCGCACCGCGATCGGTCTGCACGACCATTTTTAGGATGCGCCCGCTTGGCGATCGCTCTACCACCTGCATCTGCTGAACCACTTTAAACTTGGCCTGCGGATGTTTTTTTTCCTGGAGATACTTCTGCAACTGCTGCGCCAGGTCTGGAAGGCTGGTTTGTTTGCGCCAGCGAAACAAACTCTTGCCCTCTTCGTTAAAGCCTTTCTGCAAGTTGATAAACTGCTTTAAGTTTTGCTCGTCTGCCAAAGAATCGCGACCCAGATCCCAAATATTGCTCACCGCATCCACCACCGGACGTAGATAAGGCCGCTCTGCGCCATTCCAAATATCTTTGAAGGAGGCGGTGACGCCGCCAGTTGTGGAAGAATAAACTGCATCGATCAACTCGTTGTTGTAGACGAGCACTAAGCCTTTCGTGGCTGCGATCGCCTTGTCTGTATGGGGAAAAGCACCGCTGAGTCCGTAATAAACTTGGCAGTGAATGTCCGCAGAAAGTTCGTAACCATCGATCGCAAATCGGCGTAAGTTCCGCAGGGCGTAAGTCCGCGCTAAAATCGTCTGCGCTTCCAGAGCCGCATAAGGTGCCCTGGCTCCAATTTCATTCGGCACAACCCCCCGCAAATATGTCTCTAGGGGTACTTGATTGACTAAGGTGTAGGTGCCGTAAGCGTTAGGCTGGAGTCGGAGAACGCCGACAAATATCCGCCCGGTTCGATCGTTTTTACCCTGATATACCTGAATCCTATTTCGATCGGATACAATCTCTAGGTTTTTGCGGTTGTAGCGCAAACCATTCATCACCCAAGACGGCTTTGGTTCCTGTTTCTTAATTTCCGTATCCAAATAAGCCGTTTTAAAACCTTGGGCTTCCAGACTCTGAAGCAGCAACCGTCGCAGTAAGGGAGTACTGTAAATATCCCGTTTGGCCCAAACCTGCCAACGTTTTGGCTGAGCTATTTCGACTTCAATCCCTTTTGCACGCCACTGCTCGGCACTATCTTCCGCTGTCTCGAAGTTTGGGTTGGTACTGAGGACAACTCGCTCTTCCACTTCTGGCGCTGCTAGCGGTTGCATCTGTATTTCCAGCTTGATGCTCTTTGCCAAAACAGTTTGTGGCTGCATATTTCCAGCTAGGAACCGCAATGTCAAGCTAGAGCCCTCTGTCGCCTTCAAAGTCAGCTCGTCCTCCGGTGTGGCACCAAATCGCTGCACAATCCCGACTTTGAGTTCCACATCCCCACCCACAGCCGTTGCTCGCACGTCCGCTGTAAGTCCTACCAAACAAAACACGGTCGCCGCTGTACGCCACCAGTGACCCACCCTTCGACCGTCGCGATACCGGGTTACCATCAAAATCTCTCTGAGGATACAAGTATTTTTCTGCATCAGCTGCCTCACGATAGATCCTTTTCGATCGAGCATAGCTTTATGCTTCCTATCTATGTAGCCAGTTATTCTGGAGTTTGTGAGCTTGTCTTTGTAAAAGCTTGTCAGACTTTCGAGAAGTTAATCCGCCCAAAAGTAGGGATGACTGTTCGCCAGTTGCTTTATTGAAGTCATAACGAGTATGATTAATGAGTAAATAAGCAGCTATACGCCCGATGGTTAGAATACAGGAAATTCCCCTCCGGCAGATTCATCGTCCCCTGATCCGACAGACCGATCCTACAAAAGTGGACGCATTAGTGGAATCGATTCGAGCGATCGGTCAGCAAGAACCAATCGACGTTCTGGAAGTAGATGGACAATATTATGGCTTCTCAGGTTGTCACCGATTTGAGGCTTGCCAGCGACTGGGCCAAGAAACCATCCGTTGTAGAGTCCGCAAGGCTCCAGCCTCGGTTTTACGGATGCACCTAGCCTGAGTAAAAAAATTTCATTCCTAAATAATGAGGACAAAAATATGCAGCTTCACGACAAAGCTATGCCAGTAAACATCGGCATTGACCAACAAGCACGCCAAGAAATTGCCGAAGGACTGTCTCGCCTGCTAGCGGACACCTATACGCTTTAGCTGAAAACCCACAACTTTCACTGGAACGTCACTGGCCCCATGTTTCAGACATTGCATTTGATGTTCGAGACGCAGTACACTGAATTGGCTCTAGCTGTGGATCTAATTGCGGAACGAATCAGAGCTTTGGGCTTTCCGGCTCCTGGAACTTACAGCGATTATGCAAGGTTAAGCTCGATTTCCGAGACAACAGGAGTTCCCAAGGCGCAGGAAATGATCCGCCTACTGGTGGAAGGTCAAGAAGCTGTAGTGCGAACCGCTCGCTCTATCTTCCCGGCAGTTGAGGGGGTGAATGACGAACCAACTGCGGATCTCTTGACTCAGCGGATGCAAATACACGAAAAGAATGCTTGGATGTTAAGAAGTTTGCTCGAAGAATGAACCAGTCTCCGCTTCAAGACTACACCCACCAGCTGCAACGTTTAATGCAGCTGGCGGGTGTTTCTAGTTTTAAAGCTCTCAGTCGCAAGGCAGGTGTGTCGGAACGGCAGGTAATGCGGTTGCGGCGAGGAGAGGTGATGCAGATGCTCTTAGAAAATATCCTCAAACTCAGTCAAGCTTTGCAAGTGCCGGTGAGCGAGTTATTGGCAACTTTTGGCTCTGGCCAAATAAATTGGACTACAGGATCGCCAGAAACATCACCAGCATTACAGCAGGAGTACGAACGGTTGCTAGAGCAAATGGAGGAACAGCGACAATCTTTGATGCAGGAATTTGTGCGGTCGAGTCTGGAGGTTTTAGAATCTTGGCTGATCCAGTGGCCCACTGCTGCTTATGCAGCTAGGCAAAATGCTCAGCTACCGGCTGTAAATTTGCTGCCGTTGCTGCGACCTGTGGAACAGCTCGTGCAACAATGGGGTGTGGAAGCGATCGCACCCGTGGGAGCAGAGTTGCCTTACGACCCCCACCAGCATCAGCTGATGGAACTCACGGCGCAACCAGGCGATCGCATCAAGGTACGCTACACTGGCTATCGACAGGGCGATCGACTCCTCTACCGCGCCAAAGTTAGCCCCATCCAACCGATTGGACGATCGTAACAAAGCTCCGCTCTATGCTAAAGTCTATTGACTCATGCTTTTGAGCTAAAAATCTTGACAAACTGATTTCTAGGTATGATGAATCCTGTTTTTAAAGTTATTCAACCCGCTGGAATTTTAGATAGTGCAAAAGGTAGTGAATTTCGCCAGGAAATTGGCGAAATGGTGGAAAATGGAGTAAATATTGTGTTAATAGATTTCCAGGATGTCACCTTTATGGATAGTTCTGGACTGGGCGCTTTAGTATTAGCCTTGAAAACAGTTCGTGCTGCTGGAGGTAAGCTTTTTATTTGCTCGATTAATGAGCAAATCAGAATGTTGTTTGAACTCACCAGCATGGATCGCGTCTTTCAAATATTTCCCAACCGAGATGAATTCGCCAACACAATAGGCTCGCTCAGCTAGTCCACCAAATTGATTGTCAGCACTCCTGGCCCAAGCGCGGGGCTTCGTGCTACCTGAATCGTGGTAGCAGCGTCTCAAGGCTTTTAAGTAATGGGATTCCGAAATCCCATCTGACGGGAGCGGTGGGCTAGTTCATAGTTCAATCAAATTTAATCTCTAGGATAGAGACATCATCATCAAAAATGTCTTTAGCGTTAATAGCCTCAACTTCTTGCAAGATATGGTCTAAATTGGACTTGACGCCGTTTTTACAGTTTTTCAGGAGATTAATGAAAGGATCGAGACCCCAGATAGTATCGTTCGGTTGCGGGATTTCGTAAATCCCATCACTGAAAATGTAAAGGGTACTGGACGCCTGTATGTCGCAGACTCGATCGGTAAATACGACATCCTCGAACATACCAACAGGCATACCGGGCGTTTTCAGGCGTTGGATTGATTGCGGCGTTCCCGATAGCAAGACTGCTGGGGGATGTCCGGCGGTGGCATAAGTAAGTTGACGCTTAACTCGGTTATAAACGCCATACCAGATGGTAAAGTATTTATCGTTTTGGGCAGTCATCTGAAAAGTGCGATTTAAAGCGCTTAAAACCTGGCTGGGTTGAGAATAATCAAGATTGGGAAGGGCTTGCGACCTGAGCAGATTCATCACCGAAATGGAGGGGAGGGCAGCTTTCAAGCCGTGTCCTGCGGTATCCATTAGGTAAATCGCCAATAAATTCTCATTAAGCCAGAAATAATCGAAGCCATCGCCTCCCAGACTACTGGAGGGAATATACTTTCCTTGGATGGCGATCGGCCCCTTTAATGGTTCTGGCAGGAGACTCCGCACGTATTCAGCCGCCTCAGCCAATTCTGCTGTCAATTTTTGCTTTTCGGTTTGCAAGTCGTGGTTGAGTTGGTGCAGTCGCAGTCCCGATCTCACCCGCGCTTGCAACTCATTGATCTCGATCGGTTTGGAGATAAAATCATCCGCGCCTGCATCTAGCCCCTTGACCCGATCTTCCACCGAATCCAGGGAAGTCAGTAGAATGAAAAACGTAGTCGATAACTTTGCATCTGCTTTGACCCGACGGCAGACTTCTATGCCATTCATCCGGGGCATCATCCAATCGCAAATAATCAGCGCCGGATGTAACTGCTGCGCCAGCGCTAAGCCTTCTTGCCCATCCTTTGCCGCCGTTACATCATAACCCTGTTTTTTCAGCAGTCTTGTCAGCACTAACTGTATTGCCGGATCATCATCAATAACCACAATTTGAAACATGGACTAAAAATGATACCATTCTTCTAATATTGAACCATCACTCAAAAGATTGGAAAATTTCATTCTCTGCCGGGTAGTTTTAAGATACGACCCTAGCACAGATGCGATCCAAATCAAGCAAAATTATTGTAAATTTAAGAATCGCCTCCGAGTTCTGGTTTTCTTGAATGAAAGGGTTTGTCAAATTGCCAGCATCCCGTAAAAGTCATTTACAACTTCACACAGATCTCAAAGCTTTACCTCAAGTTCTGTCGTGGTTTGAGCAGTTGTATGAACCGCCAATTACAAAAGAAGTATGGTTGCGATCGCAACTTGCATTGGTTGAAGCCTTTACCAATGCCGTTCGTCATGCCCACAAAAATAAATCCTCAGAACTTCCTATTGATATTGAAGTGGAGATCTTTGACGATCGTATAGAGATGCGAGTTTGGGATTGCGGCCCACCTTTCGATTTAGAGTCAAAGCTAGCTCAGATGGTTAGCAATAAGGACAACTTGCGTGAGGGAGGGCGGGGTCTGCAACTGATGAAGAGTATAGCCGATCGTCTAAGTTATACTCGCACTGCTGAGAATCGCAATTGTCTGTTGATGGTGAAACATTATGGTGATGATAACGGATTGAGCCAGCGTAGCACTACCGATTTTAGCTGATTGAATTCTCGATAGATTTCTTGCTTGACCCATTGACCGATCGCATCGAAGGGTGTAAATTCCTTTCCGCTTCGCCAGCTGATATCTTGACCCAAGGGCGTCAAATGGTTTCCGGCTAGGGTTAAAGGCGTAACCATATCGGGAAAGCGTTTTTGCAGCAATTCGGTTAAAGGAGATGTTTGGTCGATCGTATCTTTGGTAAATTTAACCAGGAGATTGCGCCGGACTTGGTAGCCCTTGGCGATTAGGTTGTTGGTTTCTGTTGGCGAAGGGGTAAACTCGACATTGAAACCAGGGTTGAAATTTAACTGTTCGACAAAAGGGATGGCGTCGCGTGCGGCGAAGTTATTGAAAGAAATTAAGACATTTCCGGCCCGATCGACTGGAAAAAGACTACCTATAAGTAAATGCAGCTTGGAACCCATGCTGTGTCCGATTCCGTAAGTTGGGAGATATCGGCGTTTCAATATAGATTTTGTCCGCAATTCATCTATGGTGCGATCGAAACTTTGCAGGACCGATTTAGCGATCGCACTATGATCCAGCGTATTCACAAACGGAGTTGCAATCACAGCGTATCCCTGGCTTCCCAGGTGTTCCAATAATAACCGATAGGTTACTTGGGGTGCAGTCGCGACAAATGCGCCTCCCAGGAAATGGATAATTGCCTTGGGATGCGGGGGAATCAATACCCAGTTACCGGAAACTTCCTGCCAATCCATATCGAAAAAAGATAGTACACAATTTTTTATATTAATGGTTGTTAGCGCTTTGCGTCGGGCGTGAGATATAAAAGGTATGTGCTATGACACCGAATCTGCCTCAAATGTCGAATACTGAGCTAAAACAGTATCTTTCGGAACATAGAAATGATGAGGAAGCCTTCCGCGCAGCTTTGGAAGTATTAATGAGTCGTCGCAATCCCGCCAATCTTCAACCTTATCCTTTTGACCTTGCGAATCCAGAAAGCGAAGTTGAAGCTATTTTGAGAGAGAAACTGCATCAAGGTGAGTAGCAGCAGGCTTTTTGAAGAATAGAGGTACGTTGTTGCGCTTTAGCGCTTTTCAGGCGAGTCAGGTACAGAGAAACCCGGTTTCTTCAAGAAACCAGGTTTCTTTCGCTAGGTTTCTGTGTTATACAGCTGTGAAGGTAGAGAAATTTTAATATGCCAGAGCTTGATTTAGGGTGGACTCAGACAAGGCTGTTAACCTGTACGGCGATTATGGCGGCTGGGACTTTGGTTTCAGGCGCACTCGGAGGGATGGCGGCGGGAGTGATGGGTGGGATGGTAGCCAATGATTTGGGGGAATTGGCTAAACGGCTGGGTCGAGATGATAATATTTTGAGTAATGATGACTTGGCGCGGGTGGCGGGAGTTGCGATCGCAGCCGTCATCGATGCTGTAGCTGAGTCTGACGAGTTTCCCAGTTATCAAAAACAACTGAAAGAATTAGCCAAAACGGCGATCGAATGTTGGTCTGAACTCGCCAAAATACACGCTTTCCGAAGTGCTGATTTCGATCCGATTCGGGAAAGTCAACTGCCAGAAATGTTTTCTACTGAAGCACAAAAGTTTGCCGAAGTCAAGGCGCTAACACCTTCAGATTGGAAAGTGGTGATAGATTGGCTGAGTTGAATAGCTGATGTCGATTTAGCTGATAATTTAATTGATGAACTTTCTAACCACCTTTATCATATATTTCCCAAGGCATTGCGGGAAGCACTGAAAAAAGATGCCCAGGAAGGTGGGAAAGCTTTTGCGGCGATGCAGTTAATGTTGTTGGGGAAAATTATTGCTGCTACCAAAGAATTACCAAATCAATATCAGGAAATCGCCCAACAGTTAGAAGAAATGAAAGCTAAACTGACTCCTTCTTTACCGATTTTCAGTGATAATCGGGCGTTAATTGAAGATAAAACCAAAGATTTTGTTGGTCGAGAAGAAGTGTTTCAAAAAATCGATAATTTCCTCAATAGCCAACCCAAAGGCTATTTTATTATCGAAGCAGAACCGGGGATTGGCAAAAGCACGATGATGGCGCAATTTGTACTGCAAACGGGATGCGTGCATCATTTCAACGTGCAATCTGGCGGGAAAAATGGCACACCTTTGTTTCTAAAAAAGATTTGCACCCAACTGATTGAAAAATACCAGTTAGACTACAAATTTTTACCAACAGAAGCGACGCAAGACAGCGATTTTTTAGAGAAATTGCTGGATGAAGTTAGCAGAAAGTTGGGACAAGATAAACTGGTAATTGTGGTGGATGCCCTCGATGAAGTTGATTTGGAAAGCCAAAAGCCGAATACCAATATCCTTTATTTGCCGCCCCATTTGCCGCCCAATGTCTACTTCGTAATGACGCAGCGACCGCTGAAAAATAAACCGCTACCTTTTTTAGTAGAAGCGCCGCAGGAAGTGTTTGCATTGCAGGCAGAATCGGAATTCAACAAGCGTGATATTAAACAATCTATTCAACAAAAACTGGCTAAAAGTCAGACATTGCAGAATTGGATTGCTGTGGGAAATTTAAGGGATAAGGAGTTTATCGACCAATTGGCAGAAAAGAGCGAGTATAACTTTATGTATCTGCGCTATGTTCTGCCAGATATTGAAACAGGCAAGTATCAAAATTTAGATATCAAAAGTTTGCCCTCTGGGTTAAATCAATATTACCGACAACACTGGCAGCGGATGGGGATGAATGCCGATGGTTTGCCGCAAATTAAAATCGATACGATTTACGTTTTGGTGAAATTGGGCGAACCTGTTTCGGCTGAATTAATTGCCGATATCGTGGGAGAATCGAAACCGAAAGTGCGGCGAATTCTGCGGGAGTGTGAGCAATTTTTACGTCAGGAAGAAAAGGACGGACAAATCTGTTACAGCGTCTATCACGCCAGTTTTCGAGATTTCCTCCTCCGCCAAGAAACTCTAGAAGAAGCTAATGTCAGTTTGAAGGATATTGAGGATCGGATTATCAATAATTTGCGGCAGGGGTTGTAAAAGATGAGCGATATACGGGAATGGTTAGCCAGTATGTCGCCGGACAGACTGCGGGTGACTTTGAGAACGTTACCGCAAGGTTTGGCGAAACAAGGCGATGGGGAAACTTTGTACCGCTTATTGACTGATTTTGATTTCATTGAGGCGAAGATTTCCCATCCTGAGTTTGTGACAAAGGATGTGATTGAAGATTATCAAGCTGCTTTGGATGCTGGGGTTTTGTTTGCTGGGGAAAAATCGGAGACTCTTAGGTTAATTCAAGGGGCAATTCGACTTTCGGCACATATTTTGGAGAAGGATAAGACGCAATTGGCAGGTCAGTTATGGGGGCGATTGCTGCCTTTTGATTTGCCAGAAATTCGGGAAATGCTGGAAGTGGCAAAGCAAAGGCAAACTGCACCTTGGTTGCGCCTTTTGACACCTACCCTAACACCGCCAGGGGGTGCTTTGCTGCGGACTCTCACCGGACATACCAACTCGGTAAATGCAGTAGCGATCTCTCCCGATGGCAAATTCGCCGTTTCTGCTTCAGATGATAGCACCCTGAAAGTTTGGGATTTGGCATCTGGTCAGGAACTCAAAACACTCACCGGACATACCAACTCGGTATATGCAGTAGCGATCTCTCCCGATGGCAATTTCGCGGTTTCTGCTTCAGAGGATAACACCCTGAAAGTTTGGGATTTGGCATCTGGTCAGGAACTCAAAACACTCACCGGACATACCAACTGGGTATATGCAGTAGCGATC
>CASBRD010000107.1 GCA_949128025.1 Oscillatoriales cyanobacterium PMM_0008
AATTACACAAAATTTTGGCGACAAGCCTTACCCAGTAAAGAACCAATATTGTAATTAATTCTGTCCGATTACTTAGAGCCAAAATTGGGGATTCAAAGCGGCTCAAGCCGCAGCGCAAGACCAACCCCTCTTATGGGTGGGCTTGCGGCGCGGTCAAATTCTGTCAAATACTAGACATCACTTCTCTTGCTGCTGCCAAAGTGCGATCGATATCCTCTTCCGTATGAGCCACAGAAGTAAACCCAGCTTCAAATTGTGACGGTGCAAGGTAGATACCCCGCTCTAACATACCGCGATGGAAACGGCTAAACTTCGCTGTTTCTGACTTTTTGGCATCTTCGTAATTGTGTACGGGGCCAGATGTGAAGAACAAACCAAACATACCGCTGATTTGACCGCCGCAGACTGCATGGCCTTTTTCTTTGGCAATTTGCAGCAAACCATCGGAGAGCTTTTTAGTAATCCGGTCTAGATAATCATAAGTACCCGATTTTTGCAGCAATTCCAGCGTTTTAATCCCAGCAGTCATGGCTAGAGGATTACCGGAGAGCGTCCCAGCCTGATACATCGGCCCGGATGGTGCAACCATCGACATGATGTCTCTGCGTCCGCCATAGGCTCCTACAGGCAAGCCGCCACCGATAATTTTGCCTAGAGTAGTCAAGTCCGGGGTGATGCCAAATTTTTCTTGGGCACCGCCATAGGCAATCCGAAAGCCGGTCATCACCTCATCAAATACGAGCAAAGCGCCATTCTCTCGCGTAATCAGGCGCAAGCCTTCCAGAAAACCTGCATCAGGCGGGATAAAGCCAGCATTGCCCACTACTGGTTCCAAAATTACCCCAGCAATCTCGTTGGGGTTTTCTTCAAACAAAGCTTTGACAGCTTCTAAGTTGTTGAATGGAGCCGTTAGGGTGTTGACAGTTGTCGATTTGGGGACGCCTGGAGAGTCGGGTAAGCCTAGTGTAGCGACGCCGGAACCCGCTTTGACCAAAAACATATCGGCGTGACCGTGGTAGCAACCTTCAAACTTGATCATTTTGTCCCGTCCTGTGAAGGCTCGCATCAGGCGCGAAACTGCCATGCAGGCTTCTGTGCCGGAGTTGACAAAGCGCACCATTTCAATGCTGGGAACGGCATCGATGACCATTTCAGCGAGGACGTTTTCTAACACGGAGGGAGCCCCGAAGCTGGTGCCTTTTGCGAGGGCGTTGTGCAGCGCCTCGATTACTTCGGGATGGGCATGACCGCAGATGGCTGGCCCCCAAGTGCCAACGTAGTCGATGTATTGGTTGCCATCGATATCCCAGATGTAAGCGCCTTTGACGCGATCGAATACTATCGGTTGTCCCCCCACAGATTTGAAGGCTCGCACGGGTGAACTGACCCCCCCCGGCATCAACTTCTGAGCGGCGGCAAAAATTTCTTCTGATTTGGTGGTTTTAAAAGAAGTGGTGACCAAAGTTATCTCCTTGCTTGAGTTTTATCTTGGCTTTGATACTTAAAGGTCTATCTAAGGATAGTTGGGAAGCAGTGTAGAAGCCTATTAAGCTCATAAGTTATCCTATATAGCACCGGATAACCACGATGTTATACAAAACGAATCAAGATTTACCAGCCGATGTGCGCTCTAGCCTTTCTGAGGCAGCCCAAGAATTATACCGAGCGGCGTTTAACTGCGCTATTCATTGGTATGGCGAAGAGTCTAAAGCTCACCATGTTGCTAGGTGCGCTGTCAGAACTCAGTCTGTAAGTCTTAACAGTACCATTGGTAGAGACCCAGAACCAGTTCCAGCTTAAATTTTCCAGTCGCTATGGGCTAGGGAATAAGTAAGCCAAAAGCATGATATTGTGGTCGAGTGAGCGAGCTGGGCTACCACCCATATCCGGTAAAACCGAATCGCCAACAAAAACTGCTCCTCAACCAATTGTATGTCTGCTGTGGATTCAACTGCCCTTACCGAGTCTATCCCCATTGAGCAAATCCGCTACGACGAACGCGGATTGGTGCCAGCAATTGTCCAGGATTATCTGGATGGCACTGTTTTGATGATGGCTTGGATGAATCGGGAGTCGCTGGAAAAAACTCTCTCAACGGGAAGAACCTGGTTTTGGAGTCGATCGCGTGCCGAATTGTGGCCCAAGGGGGAAACATCCGGCCATGTTCAGAATGTCAAAAGTCTTCGCTATGACTGCGATAGCGATGCGCTGCTGATTGGTGTTGAGCAGGTGGGAGATATTGCCTGCCACACGGGTGAGCGGAGTTGTTTTCATCAGGTAGAAGGAGGAAAGGCAGCGCCACCACCGGATACTTTGTCGCAAGTGTTTGAGGTAATTTGCGATCGTCGCGACCATCCCACAGAGAATTCCTATACCTGCAAGCTGCTAGATGGCGGCGATAACAAGATTTTGAAAAAGATTGGGGAAGAAGCAGCGGAAGTGGTGATGGCTTGCAAGGATGATGACAAAGATGCGATCGCAGCTGAAGTTGCCGATCTGTTTTATCATACCCTTGTTGCCTTAGCTCACCATCGCGTTGATGTGAAAGCAGTTTATCGCAAATTGCAAGAGCGTCGCCGTTAGCTAAGTTAATGGTTAATAATTCATCAATAAACTATTAACCATTAACCATAAGAATTGTCTACATTAAAGCATCAATCCCATCGGTTTGTTGTTCTGAAACCATTACCACATCTTGATACAGCGGCACGGTGAAGGTAACCGTCGATCCCAATCCTTCACCCATACTATAAAAATTCACCACCCCTTTCATAGCTTCTATGAGTTTTTGGGAAATAGTCAATCCCAGACCCGTTCCACCGTACTGGCGGGTGCGAGATCCATCCACTTGGCTAAAGGATTGAAACAGTCTGTCCTGCTTTTCTAAAGACACCCCGATGCCTGTATCTATCACGCGGACTTTTACCGTACCAGGGAGTTCCTGGTTTTGAACTATAACTTTCTTTCTGACAATTTCGGCTGCAATCAGCACGCCACCATCATGGGTAAATTTGATCGCATTTCCCACGAGATTTAACATCACCTGCAACAGGCGTTGGTAGTTGCCGTAAATGATAATTTTGTCTCTGGTGGGTGGCCTTTGAATGCGGAAGCTGAGCTTCTTTTGTAGCGCCTGGGTTTTGGTAAAATCTTCAACGTCGCTCAACACTTCGTCCAAATCTACCTGGCCTAATTCTTGCTCCATCTTGCCTGCTTCAATCTTGGCAATATCCAAGATATCGTTGATGATGTTGAGCAGGTGTATGGCCGATCGATAGGCTTCCTCGATAAATTCCATTTGCTCTTCTGGATCGTCTGTCATGCCCTCCATAATTAGCTTGAGGAACCCTAACATCCCATTTAGCGGCGTGCGGAGTTCGTGGGAGGTATTCGCCAGAAACTCGCTTTTGAGGCGAGAGGCTTCCTCAGCTTCCTGACGAGCTTGTTCCAATTCTTTATATAGGGTGGCATGAGCTAGCGCAGTACCGACTTGATCCGCTATTTCTCTCACCAGTTCTATCTCTTCGGCTGTCCAGTTTCCCAACTTATGCTGCCGAGCCAGCCTAATTAAAGCGTTTGGTTGGTTTTGATAGCAAGTCGCGACCACCAGTATTGACTCCTGTTGGTCTTCTGCATTCAATTCCTGTTCTACCACCAACGGTTCCAGGGTTGTGAGTGCTTTAGTTAAGAATGGTTTGTTTAGCTTTAGTTTTTGCCCTAGTTGCGATCGAACAGATGCTTGGCGGTACTCGGCTACTATTGTTACTTCTTCGCTGGGGCTTTTATAAGGGCAGATGGTGCATCTACCCACGTCCAGTCCCTCTCCCAAATCGTCTACCGCTTGCTGCCAAATGGTATCCAGATCCAGCGTCCGCCGGATATTGCGGGAAATTTTGCTTAGTAGTTTTTGGTAATTTTTACAAGACCGATCGCCTGCATCATCCGATATTGGGGATAATTTATCTGCGAGACGATCGCACAATTCATCCGATACATCTACTTCTGACCCCAAGGTAGAAGTTAATTCTGCTGCCCCACTTGCTTTGTTAGAGCTTGTCCCCTCCTGTAGTCCCTGTACTTGGGAACCCATCACCAGCACCTTTGTAGCGGTGCCATCGGGCATCAAAATCGGGCTAATAACTAGATCGAAGCTGAATGTATCTTCTTTGTAACGGAACTGGCAATTCAAATGTTCTGGCACTCTATTTGCCAGAATTTGTTGCAAACGCTCCAGATATGGGCCTATTGCCGCTGGGCTAAAAGTTTCGCTCAGAGGACTAGAGGCGATCGCTTCTGGGTGCAGGTCATATAGCTCTGCTTCTTGCCAATAAAATGATAAGTATTGGCCTGATGCGTCTTGGGTAAATGCCAACGGAGCCCCTAACTCCTGCAAACCGCTCGGATTGCTTTGCCAAGCGGATGCTGATTTAACAGGAGCATTAGAAAGCCGTTTTTGGAAATCTATAGGCACGCTCATCAGAGTCGGTCTCGCAACTTCTAGTGTGAGTTATGAGGCAATCTGGGCTCTCACCCCGATCCAGTTTCATCGTTTAGCCTTATGAACACCCTACCCTAATATACCTACAGCACCCACTCATTTTATGAGCGGCTTTGGCTGGCAGCAACCCGCCTTTTGCAGGTTAAGTTTAAACGAATGGCATTGAAATAGGATGGCAAAATGCCGTATCCGAAGCAATCCTAGCACTTTTAATTTTTGATAAAATGACTAGATTTGGATATGGTTGTCAAGATTTGTTTCAGCACTTCCAAGCCAAATCTAGCATCTGCTTCTTCGTAATCTATCAATCATTCCATTCGCCACGGGGCGGTACTGGCGTTCGTTGGAGGGTGCGAGTTAGCTCGTCATCTCGCTGTATGCTACCTTTAAGCCACTGACGGATGGCAGATTCAATCACCTTGCTGGGGTCATTCGTCAGGTGCTTAATTTGATCGAATAATTCTGAGTCTAAGTGGACGGAGACTTCCACCTTATCATTGGAGCGATGAGTTTCAACGGCTGGTTCTTTCATTGGCAATAAGATATCCGATCGATAACGGTGGAAACCTCAAAAAGGTATTAACTTTGTCGTGTTGTGACTCCCCACGATTGGGTGTCTGTCAGCAATTGCGATTATGCAGCGCCTACTAATTTTCCGAACAGTTTTGGCTTTTATTTTATATTGTACAATATCACCTTGATGAATTACTAAGAATAAACATCTCATTATAGCGCGTTAAAGCACTAGAAGTCTACACCAAGCTTACGCTATGGTGTGGGTAGTTAACGCAACATATGTTACCTTTTAGCTGCGATCGGTGCTTGACAGACTTTTTTCGGGCCTATCCCGACCCCGACCCCGGTAGGGATAAGCCCTGCGGCTGTCTTCCGCCGTCAAAAAAATGAGCATTAAATTTGGATTGAATATTGAAAATATTTTCATTGTTTGGTGTAATATTTGGTTGTGAGATGGTAAACAGACGCAAGTCTGGGAAGCAAATGCCTACCACAAAAGGTACGCGGGGACTCCACGAAACCAGGGATTTATCAAATCCCAAAACGCTTGAGGAGCTTGCTGCAAGGCAAGGATAGCAGATCGCCTTTTTGAAGGCAAAAGAATTGCGCCCAAGAACCCTATCGCTAGGGATATTAAGAACGAAATTTCTTAAGAATCCCATCCCCTTCAGGGGTGGGAGTGTCAACACCAAGGGAATTGTATGACTGACGTGCCCGTTTCTCACATCCGCAATTTTTCCATCATTGCCCACATCGACCACGGCAAGTCTACCCTGGCTGACCGTCTTTTGCAGGTTACCGGAACTGTGGCCGATCGGGATATGAAGGCACAGTTCCTCGATAATATGGATCTAGAAAGAGAACGCGGCATTACGATTAAGCTGCAAGCCGCCCGGATGAACTACAAGGGCAAAGATGGCGAAAATTACGTTCTCAACCTGATTGACACCCCCGGTCACGTGGATTTTTCCTACGAGGTGTCGCGCAGTCTGGCCGCCTGTGAGGGGGCGCTGCTGGTAGTGGATGCCTCCCAGGGAGTAGAAGCTCAAACCCTGGCGAATGTTTATTTGGCTTTAGAGAATAATCTGGAAATTATCCCCGTTTTGAATAAGATTGACCTACCTGGTGCCGAACCAGAGCGGGTGAGGGGAGAAATCGAAGAAATTATTGGCTTGGATTGTAGTGGGGCCATTCTTACTTCGGCAAAAGAAGGAATCGGGATTGACGAAATTCTGGAATCGATCGTTCATTTGGTGCCACCACCCCAAGATACCGTATCCCAACCGCTGAGGGCGTTGATTTTCGATAGTTACTACGACAGCTATCGAGGTGTGATTGTTTACTTCCGGGTGATGGATGGTACGGTAAAGAAGGGCGATCGCATTCGTCTGATGGTTAGCGGCAAAGAATACGTAATTGATGAGTTAGGGGTGCTTTCCCCCACCCAAATACAAGTGGACTCACTCCACGCCGGAGAAGTAGGCTACATCGCGGCAGCAATTAAAGCGGTGGAAGATGCCCGTGTAGGGGACACCATTACCTTAGCAAATGCGCCAGCAGCCGAGCCATTTCCCGGTTACGCCCAAGCCAAACCGATGGTATTTTGCGGGATGTTCCCAATAGATGCCGATCAGTTTGCAGATTTGCGGGAATCTTTGGAAAAGTTGAAACTAAACGACGCCGCTTTATCCTACGAACCGGAAACTTCCAGCGCGATGGGATTTGGTTTCCGCTGTGGGTTTTTGGGATTGCTGCACATGGAAATCGTGCAAGAACGCCTGGAGAGAGAATACAATCTCGATTTAATTATCACAGCACCTTCCGTCGTTTATCGAGTGATCACAATTAAAGGTGAGGAGTTATACATCGATAATCCCAGTCATTTACCAGATCCGCAATACCGGGAAAGAATCGAAGAACCTTATGTCAAAGTAGACATGATTACGCCGGAAGAATATGTCGGTACTTTGATGGAATTATCTCAAACTCGGCGCGGCGTTTTCAAAGATATGAAATATCTCACCCAAGGACGAACCACGCTGACTTATGAGTTGCCTTTGGCGGAAGTAGTGACTGACTTTTTCGATCAAATGAAGTCTCGCTCTCGCGGATATGCCAGTATGGAATATCATTTGATTGGCTATCGCGAGAATACTTTGGTGCGTTTGGATATCCTGATTAACAACGATCCGGTAGATTCTTTGGCGATGATTGTCCACCGAGATAAAGCTTACAATGTGGGTCGTGGTTTGGTGGAAAAACTGAAGGAATTGATTCCTCGCCACCAGTTTAAGATTCCTCTGCAAGCGTCAATCGGCAGTCGTATAGTTGCTAGCGAACATATTCCGGCGTTGCGGAAGGATGTGTTGGCAAAATGTTACGGTGGGGATATTTCCCGGAAGAAAAAGTTGCTTCAGAAGCAGGCGAAGGGGAAAAAGCGCATGAAAGCGATCGGTACTGTGGATGTGCCGCAGGAAGCTTTTATGGCTGTTTTGCGCCTGGATAAGGAGTAGCGGTATTGAATCTTTGAATGGATTCAAACTTATTGAAAAAGGTGGCTAAAACGCCACTTTTTTTTTGTTTAGTTTGAATTAATGGCTTCGTTTCAATCCCTGAAAGGGATTAATAAGCTTTGAAACTTTCTTGTCAGTTTGCGGATTATGCTGCGATTTTGACGTTTCAATCCCTGAAAGGGATTAATAAGCTTTGAAACTATAAAGATGCCAATTGGGGATATAGTATTAGCAATGGGTTTCAATCCCTGAAAGGGATTAATAAGCTTTGAAACGTCCAGTCCACTTAATGCGTCGGACTTTGCCTGAGTTTCAATCCCTGAAAGGGATTAATAAGCTTTGAAACGAGACTGATGAGATTGTACAAAAAGCTTGGAAAGATGTTTCAATCCCTGAAAGGGATTAATAAGCTTTGAAACTCTTAGAAGCATCCCAAGCCTTATCAATCTTAAAAGGTTTCAATCCCTGAAAGGGATTAATAAGCTTTGAAACAAAAGCCAAAGCTAATAGATAGAATCTAACACAGATTTGTTTCAATCCCTGAAAGGGATTAATAAGCTTTGAAACCTTCTAAAAAACTCCACTGATCTCCAGTTAACTGAATTGTTTCAATCCCTGAAAGGGATTAATAAGCTTTGAAACTCAAGCTAGAACTATGATTCCGAACAATTTTGATGTTTCAATCCCTGAAAGGGATTAATAAGCTTTGAAACTTACTTTTGTTTCTTCCGTTAGTGGTTTTGTTCCGTTGTTTCAATCCCTGAAAGGGATTAATAAGCTTTGAAACTACCTTGGAAATTCCAGTTTTGGTAGTAGCCTGTAGGGTTTCAATCCCTGAAAGGGATTAATAAGCTTTGAAACGAAAATAATCTCTGCGGACTGCAACCGATAATTAGAGTTTCAATCCCTGAAAGGGATTAATAAGCTTTGAAACCGGGGTTAAAAATTCCGACAATCCTCCCAACAAAGAAGTTTCAATCCCTGAAAGGGATTAATAAGCTTTGAAACAACCCAAATATATACGATGTAAGTTACCAAGTAATGTTTCAATCCCTGAAAGGGATTAATAAGCTTTGAAAC
>CASBRD010000108.1 GCA_949128025.1 Oscillatoriales cyanobacterium PMM_0008
GGGGGAGTGGGGGAGTGGGAAAAAGGAATAATAGGTAAATGGCGAATTGATAATCTTACACCGGGACGGGAGTAATTTGCTTGACCTAATTATTATTGCGTATATACTGATGACAACTATTACATTAACTTTATATGATTAAGAAAAATTTTCACTAACGGTTTACATACCACTACCTATAAACTGTTATATTACTTAAGTAAACATAGAGTGCCCTATTCTCGAATACATAAAAAACACCATATAGAAGAATAGGGTGAGGCTTTCTAGGATGCCTAATCCTCCGTAACATCAAAGACAAATTTAAAAGTCAACAGTGGGTAAGTTAGATATGTTTGTTAAAGCTCGCAAATTAGCCACGGTAGTAGGGGGAGCCGCATCAATTTTCTTGATGCCAGCGATCGGCTCATGGGATGCCGCTTTAAATCAAACTTTCAGGTATCCCTCAGCCAATCTGGGTTTTAGCTCTGTAGCTTGGGCAAATACTCCTGTTCAATACGTTCCGCCCAGTCGGGGGACGCCTAAAAGTAGTGTAGGTGCTGGCTCGCGGGGATGTCATCAGTCTGTCCCTGTCACCGTAGCTTTATTGGTTCCTAACGACCACAACGGACAAACTGTATCGGGTCATCCCACGTTTTCATGGTATATGTCCGATAAGACATCGGTGCCGGTAGAGTTTGCCTTAGTAGAACCGGGGGTAGCCAAACCAGTGTTCGTCAAACAAATGCAGGTATCCCAAGCCGGGATTATGCAGGTGCAATTACCCAAAGAATTACCAGAACTGGCGACCGGGAAAAAATATCGCTGGTCGGTGTCCCTAATTTGCGATTCTAACCGCCCCTCTAACAATGTCTTTGTGCAAAGTTGGATTGAGCGCAGATCTCCTAACGCGGAACTGGCTCAAAAACTGGCGACAGTAAAAACAGAAGATTCTTCTGCACAGGCAGTACGAGAAAATGCCAGAATCTACGCTCAAGCCGGATTGTGGTATGATGCTTTGCAAGCGCTATCAACTGGTTATACTACTAATCCCAACGATCCATCTATCAAGGCTGATTTTCTGGCGCTACTTGCTCAGGGTGGATTGACTAAGATTTCAGCAATAGAACGCTTAGCGCAACTTTAGGGGACTGGGGCGAGGGGACGAGAGGCAGAAGATTGCTCACTAACGCCCCTCGCCCATTTAGCGCTCAGATAAAGCGGCGCGTGCTTGTTCTCGGTCATCGAAGTGAATTTTTTCGGTGCCGAGAATTTGGTAATCTTCGTGACCTTTACCAGCGATGAGAACGCCGTCACCAGGTTGAGCTTCCAGGATAGCGGTGCGAATTGCAGTGGCGCGATCGCATATCACTGTCGGATTAACTGACTTTGGAATACCAGCGAGGATATCTTGAAGAATCTTCTCTGCATCTTCCGTGCGCGGGTTATCCGAAGTAACGACTATTTTATCAGCCAAGTGAGCGGCGATACCACCCATTTTAGGACGTTTGGTGCGATCGCGATCGCCTCCGCAACCAAACACGCAAATCATCTTTCCCGGTATAAAAGGTCGCGCTGCTTTCAGTAAATTTTCCAAGCTATCCGGCGTGTGGGCGTAATCTACAATTACACTGATATCTTGATCTGGACTAATTTGTACCCGTTCCATCCGTCCTGGTACGCCTGGGAATTCCGGTATCAAAGATACCACAAATTCTAAATCCAAACCGAGATCTAAAACTGTTCCCACTGCTGCGAGTAAATTCGCTAAATTAAACTGACCTACCAGGGGCGAACGAAAAGCAATTTCTCCTTTGGGAGTATGCAGTTTACCGCTAACACCAGTTGGTTCATAAGTTAAATCGCTTGTCCACAAATCTGCGGTAGGATTATTTACGCTATAACTCCAAACCTGGTCTGGCTTTAACTGAGAAATCAATCGCTGACCGTAAGCATCATCTAAATTGATGATGGCACGACCTTTGAGATAATCGGAATTAAACAGCAAAGCTTTAGCGCTAAAGTAATCTTCCATATCTTTATGGAAGTCCAGGTGATCCTGAGTCAAGTTAGTAAAAACAGCGACATCAAAAGAACAACCCATTACTCGTCCTTGGGATAAGGCGTGGGAACTAACTTCCATCACTGCCGTTTGGCATCCGTCTGCGATCGCTGATGCTAGTTGTGCTTGTAATTCTACCGCAAAAGGGGTAGTATGGGTAGCAGTTTGCTCAAATCCTGGCCAACGCGCATAAAGGGTTCCCATTAAAGCAGTAGGTTGCTGGGCTTTATTGAGTAAAAATTCAATTAAATGGGTGGTTGTGGTTTTGCCGTTAGTGCCCGTAACCCCAATCATATTCAACTTTTGGCTGGGATAATCGTAAAAAACATTTGCCACTTGGGCACAAGTTTCGATTATATCACCAGCCGGGATAACGAGAGATTCTCCCGCTCCCTTCTGGGCGGCTGTGGGAGAAACGAGGGCGGCGACAGCGCCAGATGCGATCGCGCTGGGCCAAAAATCTCCCCCATCTACCCGCGTTCCTGGCATCCCAATAAAAAGATCTCCAGGTTGGCAAGCGTGGGAATTAGTCTTCAAACCAGTCACTTCCAAGTCTAGAGCCGATTCCTTGGGCAATTCTACTATACTGGAAACCTTTGCCAATATATCTCGCAGCTTCATATCAACAACTCCTCACATAACTAACTCTTGTGGGATGGGCATTTTGCCCGTCTCTCTCTACCAGGAGGCGAGACGCCAAATCCACGCTTATTCTGAATCATTATTCACCAGATATTTCTGTAGCATTTGTTCCAACTGCCGCACCGTAGCGCGAGGCGAAGGACGCGGTAGCGGTTCTTCAATCGTCTTACGCTCAACTCCAACTCTAAACAGGACAGGGATTTCATATTGAAAAGCTTCAAACCAATCTTCGCGAGTGGTGATATCGCGGACTTCAAGTTCAAAATCTATATTTTGCACTTGTTCCAGCTTTTCTTGCAAGCCTTCGCACAAGTGACAACCAGGTTTGCCGTACAGAATTAATCGCATTTGCGTTCTCCAGTCGCTTTTCTCTATATCACACCTATTTTTATTAAACAAGTATTATTTAGATGTATTTTTAAGATAACCATAAGATGCGATCGCATCACAGACCAGATCGAAGAGAAAGGCGATCGCCCTTACAGATATGTTCAAATTCTAAAGAAATTATGATAAACTTTGGGCAGATGAGCATTAATACCCATCCAGACTTGCATCAGATAAATCCGATCGGCTGATAATAAACCCCAATACCCGATCGGGTTATGTGGATTTAGGGTAGAATTGTATTTAAGAAAACATTAAGGAAAGTGAAGTGGAAAGGTAGCATGGTCTATTCTCTAGAAACTCCGGTACAAATTGACAATCTTGACCTGGATGAACTCAACCAACGCTTTGAAGGAGCGCATCCCAGGGAGATTCTGGCTTGGTGTGTAGCGAATATCCCCACCAAGTTCGTGCAAACCAGTGCTTTTAACGTGGATGACTTAGTAATCACGGATATTCTCTACCGCGAACTCAAGCCTAAAAAGCCTGTACCCGTGATGTTTCTGGACACGCTGCACCATTTTCCCCAAACAAGAGAGCTAGTAGAAAAAGCGATTAAACTCTACAATCTGGATCTCAGGACTTATAAAGTTCCAGACGTTGGCTCTCGCGAAGCCTTTGCAGGTGCCTACGGTGATGCGCTTTGGGATAGGGACATTCAAAAATTCCACTACGTGACCAAAATCGAACCTCTACAAAGGGGTTTGGCAGAATTACAAGCTGTGGCGTGGATAACTGGTCGTCGCCGCGACCAAGCTGTAACTCGCGCCAATATGCCCATATTTGAACACGATATCAAGCACCGGATCAAGGTAAATCCGATCGCAGCTTGGACTCGCAAGGAAAGCTGGGTCTATGTGGCTGAGCATAAAATGATCTACAATCCTCTACACGACCAAGGTTATCCCAGCATCGGCGATGAACCTATCACCACAAAAGTTGCCGATGGTGAAGACGAACGCGCCGGACGCTGGCGGGGAACTGGTAAAACTGAGTGTGGAATTCACATTTAATTTGGTCAATGGTCAGTGGTCAGTGGTCAATGGTCAGTGGTCAGTGGTCAGTGGTCAGTGGTCAGTGGTCAGTGGTCAGTGGTCAATTGACAATTAACAACTGACAATTCACCACTGACAATTGACAATCAACAACTGACCACTGACTAAAATGATTAAAATCCTTCATCTATCCGATATCCACATGGGAAGTGGGTTTTCCCACGGACGGATTAATCCAGAAACAGGTTTTAATACACGACTGGAAGATTTTGTCAATACCCTGTCGCGATGTATTGACCGAGCCATTGAAGAACCCGTAGATTTAGTTTTATTTGGTGGCGATGCTTTTCCCGACGCGACGCCGCCGCCGTATGTGAAGCAAGCTTTTGCCAGCCAGTTTCGCCGCTTGGTCGATGCTGAGATACCCACCGTGTTGTTGGTGGGGAACCACGACCAACATTCTCAAGGTCAGGGGGGAGCGAGTCTAGGTATATATCGTACACTGGGAGTGCCTGGGTTTTTGGTAGGCGATCGCATCGAAACCCATCGCATTGAAACCCGTAATGGCCCTGTCCAAATCGTTACACTTCCCTGGCTGACCCGTTCTGGACTGCTGACTCGTCCCGAAACCGAAGGACTTTGCTTAGCTGAAGTTAACGACTTGTTGACTAAGCGCTTGGAACCAGCATTAGAAGGGGAAATTCGCCGCTTAGATCCCCAAATCCCAACCGTACTGCTGGCCCACTTAATGGCCGATCGCGCTACATTAGGAGCAGAACGCTACCTCGCAGTCGGCAAAGGATTTACGATCCCCCTATCTTTACTGACCCGCACTTGCTATGATTATGTAGCCTTGGGTCACGTCCACAAACACCAAAACCTCAACCCGTCCAACGACCCTCCAGTTATCTACCCAGGCAGCATTGAGCGCGTAGATTTCAGCGAAGAAAAAGAAGACAAAGGCTACGTGCTGATTAATCTGGAAAAAGGCAATCCCCAATGGGAATTTTGTCCGCTTCCAGTTCGGTCATTTTGTACGATCGAAGTAGATGTCTCTAAATCAGATGACCCGCAAGCTGCCATACTCAAAGCTATTGCCAAAAAGAATATTGAAGAGGCCGTAGTGCGGCTAATTTACAAAATCGGTTCCGAACAGCTCGATCGAATCGATACAGCATCTCTTCATCAAGCTTTAAGTATAGCCCACACCTACACTATTCAACCAGAATTAGTCAGTCAATTAGCTCGTCCTCGCGTACCCGAACTTGGTTCTAGTGCCAACACCGACCCCTTGGAAGCGCTGAAAACTTACTTAGATAATAGGGATGACCTCAAAGATATTGCCACTGCCATGATGGAAGTGGCGCAAAGTTTGCTGGATGGAGATAAAGAAGCGTGGTTAGAGGCGTCTGGGGTTAAGGAAGAGAGTCAGATCCCAATGGCGAATGCAGATGGTCAGCTGCGTTTGCTTTAGGTGTTTGGGATAAAGGCGATCGCTGTCTGCCAAAATAGAATAAACTATGCAATTAAACTATGTAATGGTATTGCCAAGGTAACAAGGAAACTAAGATGAGAATCAAGCAAATTTCAGTTACCAATCTTTTTGGTATATTTAATCATACCATTTCTCTGAACATGGAGGAACGAATAACGATTATTCACGGGCCAAATGGGTTTGGGAAGACTGTCTTACTCAGAATACTTAATGGAATTTTTAACTCACGTTACTCAGAACTTCGCAGCATCCCGTTTAGCGAGTTCCGGGTAGATTTCGATGATGACAGCAATATGCAAGTTACTAAAGAACCTATTGCTCAACTGGGTGAAAATGAAAACGAAACTAAGTTGATGTTTCTGTTTGTTAAACCTGGTTCAGAAATTCAAACATTCTCAACCAATTATTTAGAAGAATCGAAAGTCATTGATTCGATAAAATTGATACCCGGCCTTGTCAGAATAAGTCCTACAATTTGGCTGGATTTGCCTAATAATGAAGAACTTTATTTAGAAGATATTTGCGATCGATTTAGTCAATTGCTACCTGTAAATTTAACTGAAATTAAAAAAGAACCAGCGTGGTTGTCAGAACTAAAAAAATCGATAAATGTTCGTTTAATAGGAACACAACGGTTGTTAAATCTTTCCAAAGATCGGAGAGTAGTATTATATTCAGGACGCGCCAAAATGAAAGAGTGTGTTGCTACATATTCTGAGGAATTAGGAAAAAATATACAAGCAAAGCTTGCTGAATATGGTGCATTGTCTCAATCACTCGATCGCACTTTTCCAGTCAGAGTAGTTAATCAAAAAGCACCATCTAATTTAACAGAAGATATTGTTCGCAAAAAATTAAGTGAACTAGAAGAGAAACGTTCCCGTATTATAGAAGCTGGTCTTTTAGATAAAGACGAAACAGATGATTTTCAAGTAAATCAGGAAATAGACGATCGCACCAAAAGTTTTTTATCAGTTTATGTTGAAGATGTAGAAAATAAACTTATAGTTTTCAAGGAAATCGCGAATAAAATAGATCTTCTCAAAAAAATCATTCAAGAGCGATTTCTATATAAAAAGATGACCATTAGTAAAGAAAAGGGGTTTACCTTTACAAGTGATAATGGCAAACCATTATCACCTACAGATTTATCTTCTGGGGAACAGCACGAACTGGTTATGGTTTATGAGCTATTATTCAAAACAAAACCTAATTCGTTAGTTCTGATCGATGAACCAGAACTATCATTGCACGTAGCATGGCAAGTAAAATTTATCAAGGACTTGCAAGCAATAATTCAACTGGCTAATTTTGATATTTTAATGGCGACTCATTCACCAGATATTATAAGTGATCGCTGGGATTTGACAGTGGAATTAAAAGGGCCGATGGAATGAGAGAATTCATTACTGCGGATCGCATTGCAAATAAAATCCGCCAGATGCGTAGCCAACACCTTGGAGCTTTTCTAATTGTTGAGGGAGATACAGATGCGCGACTATACAAAAATTTTTTGGACTGTACAAAGTGTCATGTAGAGAATGCTTCTTCTAAAGATAAAGTGGTTGCAGCGCTAAACATACTTGAAAAGGATCGCTTTGAAGGTGTCCTAGCTATTGTTGATGCTGACTTTTGGATATTAGAGGAAACTATACCATCAATTACAAATTTGCTTTTAACCGATACTCACGATCTTGAGACTACGATCCTCAAGTCACCAGCACTGGGAAAGGTTCTTTCTGAGCATGGCTCAGAACAAAAGATTATCAATTTTGGTAAAGATATTCGCCAGACTTTA
>CASBRD010000109.1 GCA_949128025.1 Oscillatoriales cyanobacterium PMM_0008
CCCGCTCTCCCCTTCTCCCCCTCTCCCCCTCTACTGGTGTTGCCGGACTAGCTTTAATCCTCGTGCGACGGGGATCGCCGTACTTGCGTTTGAGCGATCGCAAATCCTTTTTGAGAGTTTTGAAGAACTCGTTGCGATCGCTCAACAACCTCTCCAGCTGACTAATCCGATTTGTCAATTCGTCAAACTCTGTCTGCAACTGCTGCCTTTCCAAACCAGTCAGACGTCGCAGGGGCATTGCCAAAATAGCATCAGATTGGCTAGAGCTAAAATTAAACCTACTCTGGAACGTTAGTTTCGCCGTACTCCCATCTGGCGCATTCCTGAGAACTTCAATCACCGCATCCAACTGCTCCAGCGCCCCCATCAACCCTTCCACCACGTGCAGGCGCTTCTGAGCTTGCGATCGTTCATAGTTATATTGCCTAGTGAGAGTTTCTTCTCGGAAGCGCAAGAACTCCTGCAATAGCTGCCGCAGCGTCAGCTGGCGCGGCAGTCCATCCACCAGCGCTAGCATATTCGCCCCGAAGTTACTGCACAGAGCAGTTTGCTTGTAGAGATGGTCTAAAACCTCTTTGTGGTTGGCATCTCGTTTGATTTCAATTACTACGCGCATCCCTTCGCGATCGCTCTCATCCCGGATATCCGCAATCCCTTCAATTTTTCCATGATTGACCAATTCAGCGATCTTTTCAATCCAGCCCGCCTTATTCACCTGGAAAGGCAACTCTGTAATTACGATCGCCGTCCGGTTTTGAACCTTCGATTTAGAAGACGAGCGACGGCTGATTTCCTCAATCTTAACAACTCCCCGCACAGCAATACTGCCCTTGCTGGTGGTATACGCCTCCCGAATTCCCTCCCTTCCCACGATTTCGCCGCCCGTGGGGAAATCAGGCCCCGGAATCAACTCTAGCAACTTATCTTCTGGCAAGTCGGGATTATCAATTAAGGCAATCAAACCATCCACCACTTCCCCCAAGTTGTGCGGCGGTACATTGGTTGCCATTCCCACAGCAATCCCAGCGCAACCGTTGAGTAATAAAATTGGCAGCTGAGCGGGCAATACGACTGGTTCGGCTTGAGAATTGTCAAAATTGGGGGTAAAGTCAACCGTAGCCTCCCCAATTTCGCTCAGCAACGCCTCGTGGCCAATGGGCGCGAGGCGCGTTTCCGTGTAACGCATCGCTGCCGGTGGGTCGTTATCTACCGAACCAAAATTGCCGTGACCGCCGAGTAAGGGATAGCGACAGGAAAAATCCTGCACCATCCGCACTAGAGCGTCATAAACCGCCTGGTCGCCGTGGGGGTGATATTTCCCCAGAACATCTCCAACCACACGGGCACACTTGCGGTAGGGGCGGTCTGGCACCAGCCCTAATTCGTGCATCGCATACAATATGCGGCGGTGAACGGGCTTTAAGCCATCGCGGACATCGGGCAATGCCCGCCCAACTATCACACTCATGGCATATTCAAGATATGACCGTTGCATCTCCGTGTGCAGGGCAGTGGTAATAACCTGTCCTGTTGAGAGAAGGTTCAGTTGTTTTGCCATGAGTCCGGATTCCTTATGAGTGCAAAAAAATTAGGGGCAGGGGCAAGAAAAGTCAAAAGTCAAAAGTCAAAAGTCAAAAGTCAGTAGGGGCGGGTTTTGACTTTTCTAGCCCCTTCTTCCATTTTCACAGTAGTATCAAACGGCAGGAGCCTAGACTGCCTTATTCTGAATCAAGCGAACAGGAAAAAGTTATGAGAACCGTTCTGATTGTGGAAGACGACCCGATTAATTTGCGCGTTTTCTCGAAAATTCTGACCAAGCGAGGCGGTTTGGAGGTCAAGGGGACTGAAGATGTGGAAGAGGTGATGCAAATTGCCCAGTCTGGTAAAGCAGACATTATTTTGATGGATGTTTCTCTGCAACACAGCGTCTACCAGGGTAAGGCGGTTGACGGCATCAAGATCGCGCAGATGCTCAAGTCTGACCCCAAAACTGCCAATCTTCCCATTATCCTGGTCACCGCTCACGCGATGGAGGGCGATCGCGAAAACTTTCTCAAGCAAAGTGGTGCCGATGGCTACATCTCTAAACCAGTGGTGGATCATCAACAGTTTGTGGATCAGATTATGGCACTGCTGCCAAAAGATTAAAAACATAGATACATCCCATTTGCTGTCTTCAGGAGCCTGTCTCGGTTGCAGCACTCTCTGATTACGATTTTTGTTTTGTCTTGGAGTGGTTGCTACCAGGCTTCCTGAGCCAGTGTAATTAGTCGCATTTTCCGATTTTGGATGCTTTTGATGTAAAGATGCAAGGATTTTACTCCTAAAGATTCCGGAACAGAGCTGTGACTCCAAGGCTCTGGATTCTATTTTTAGCCAAAATCAGACACCAACTGAGGGTTTCGATCGCTTCAAACTCCTCTTGAGTACATATGTACTATATTTGAGTGCCAGTAGCAAGCCCGCAGCGGAAGACAGACCAGAGGGGACAAGTGGGAGATTAGAAAAGAGGGTCGTGAAGATGAACGTAAATTATTATGAAGAACAACTGTCGATTGTCCCGCAATTTTCGCTAACTTGCTAAAAATTCGATTAAAGTTCTCAGAAATCTTTAAAGAAGCTGTTAAAAACTAAAAATTAGGAACTTAACTGTGACAAAGAAAATATCAAATGGGAACTTTAAACAATAACATTAAATTTGACGCTGCCATCCGAGGTAGCAGCAGCTGGATAAAAACAATAGGTAAGCACTGAACCGAGAGATGTTGAAGTCGTCTTTGCCGTCAAACAAGGCAGAAATTGCGTTTCACACAAGATGGTAGGTAAAGTTAATGAGCCTAGAAATCCGACACGAGCAGGGGAACGGCTACCCCACAGGACAGTCTGAGTCTTCCCTCGGTAGGGAACACAATAAACGATCGCTCATGCGCCTCCCCCGAAGCCTAACGACCCTGGAAACCTGGGGGTTTGGCCTTACGGGTCATCTGCTATGGATTAGCGCTGCACCCGCCATACACGCCGCTCTTGGGCCTCAAGCTATCTTCGTCTGGTTGCCAGCAACAATTGTGGCCATGCTGCTGAACTTTCAGATGCAAAGCTTGGGCAGACACTGGCCAGAGATGTCAGGGGGAACGCCCAACTACACGGCGCGGCTGCTAAACAACTATCCCTGGTTGGCAAGATATGGGGCGATTGGATACTTTTTTAGTTGGTTAGCGGTGACAACGATCAACGCCCTGATCGTCACAGCCCTGATCCAAGCCAACCTGAAACCATTAGGGATTTCATGTCCTGAGATCCTCCTGAAAATTGGCTTTACAGCGATCGCCTTTATTGTGGCGTTTAGTGGCACCCGCGCCTTAAGTATCCTGCATTTATGTTTCGTTATACCCGCTGCCGGATTCCTGTTTGTTTTTTGCACTCAAGGCATCGGCTGGTTATTAATATCCCCAGCTAGCCCCGGCTTTTTCCCCAGCAGTTGGCCTAGCTTTTCCTTTGTTGAATGGGCCAAATGGTACTTTTTCGCCGTCTACGCTGCTTACGCCTGTGAAAGTGCTGCCTCATTTGTCGCTGATAGCAAACGACCTAGGGAGACTTTGCGGTTTCTAAGCTTCGCGGCTTGGCTGATTCCTATTGTTTATCTGGGTGGTTCGTGGGTAATGATGCGCTTGGCAACAGAACCTGGGTTAAAAGACGACACATTCTTAAACCTATTAGCCGCAGCTAAACTCTTCTGGGGGCCGGGGGCCTCATTTATGGTGACGCTTTTGATCGTCGCTGGCTGCCTCCTAATTGCCGCCACAGCGGTTTCCAACTCTCCCCGCGTTTTGTACCAACTTGCCTTGGACGGACACATATCGCCAGTATTCGCTGTTGTGTCCCCACAGGGTGTCCTCGGCCCAGCCCTTGTGCTGACGTTCTTGCTCAGTCTCATCTGTCTAGCTTGGGGAGATATCGCGCCTTTAGTAATGGTGTCCTCTACTGCCTTCGTAACCGCCTATATGACAGTCCATTTGGGCCTATGGCTGGGTCGGGATAGGCCAGAAGTGCTATGGCCTTGGTGGTCGGGAGGCTTTTTTCTGGTGGAAACAGTTGTCCTGATCGTCGGGGGCTTAGCTTGGAACTGGCAAGACCTGCTGATCGGACTGCTTTTGCCGATCGCTATTTTGGCAGTGGATGCTGCGATCCGTCACATTGCATTTCCCCCCTTCCATCCGGCGTGGTGGATTAAGCTTTATCGGGGGCAGTCTTACAGGATAAGCAAGGATTTTGTGGCACTTCAGGTAGGCATCCTGATCTTTTTGATCTGTAGCACTGCCGCGATCGCCTGGGTGATTAGAGCCACGTTAGACGGACTTCCAGGCGATGCTGCCGATAATCTCTTGATTGTTCTGGTAATAACCGTAGGCTTTGTCGGGGTGGCGATCGCCACCTGGACGAGTTTACCCCAGGTCGTCTCAATGAACGAAGCGCGAGAGGGAGCAGAACATCTCTTTACCATTGCTCTCGATGCGATCGTAGTGCTCGATGAAACCGGAGTGATTCGTCAGACTAATCCCGCCGCTGAAAGCGTTTTCGGAATAGACGCCACTGGGCTAATAGGACGTCACCTGAACAAACTATTACCCGGATTGGGGAATCAGCCCGAACGGTGGCTCAGTCGCAGCGAACAAACTCTTAACCAACCCGATCGAAACTCGCGCATCCTGGAAGTAGCTATCTCAGACCGCTTCTCTCAAAACGCTTCGCTTTCCAATCAGGATCTGCAAGAATATGTGGCGATCGTGCGCGACATCAGCGATCGCAAGCAAGCCGAAGAAGCACTGCAAAAGGCTAATGAGGAACTAGAAATCAAAGTTGAGGAGCGTACATCTGAACTCACCCATACTGTAGAACAATTGCAGAATGAAATTGAAGAACGCCAGCGGATAGAAGCAAATCTTAGAGCGATGCAAAATCAGATTATTGTCCAAGAAAAACTAGCTTCTTTGGGCAGTTTAACAGCAGGGATTGCCCACGAAATCAGAAACCCATTAAACTTTGTCAACAATTTCTCAGAACTTTCTGCTGAATTAACTGAAGAATTGTTTGAAAAAATTGAAAATCAAGCAGAACGTTTAGATCCAGAAACAAGTGAGGATATTGCCGAACTATTAACCGATCTAAAAGCTAATCTCAAAAAAATTAATCAACACGGTCAAAGAGCCGACAAAATCGTTGGCAATATGCTTTTGCATTCGAGGGGACAAAGTGGCCAGTGGGAAGCTACAGATATCAATAGTTTATTGGCAGAATATGTCAATCTAGCCTATCACGGAATGCGAGCCAAGGAAGTTTCCTTTAACATTACCATAGAAACCGACTACGACGACATAGGCGAAGTAGATGTCGTGCCACAAGACATTGGCCGGGTTTTTCTTAACATTATTAACAACGCCTGCTATGCAGCCCATAAAAAGCAACAAGAAATGGGAGAAGAATTTTCACCGCTGCTTGACGTTAGAACTCGAAATCTTCGTGACGCGATTGAAATCCGCATTCGCGATAATGGCTCAGGTATAAAACCAGAGGTACTCGATAAAATTTTCAATCCCTTTTTTACGACAAAGCCACCAGCAGAAGGTACTGGCTTAGGTCTTTCTATCAGTCAGGATGTTATCGTCCAGCAACATCGAGGAGAACTAAAAGTCGAAACAGAAGTAGGAAATTACACAGAATTTATCATCATATTGCCAAAAAAACTAGGCGAACTTAAGGAGTTAAAAAAATGAAAGTAATGGTGGTAGACGACGAAGAAGATATCCAGTCACTGTTCAAGCAGAAATTTAGGAAAGAAATCAAAGCAGGGCAAATTCAATTTCAATTTTGCCTGTCAGCAGAGGCAGCTTTGAACTACTTAGAAAACGATGATGAAGCCTCTATTGTCTTAATTTTGTCTGATATTAATATGCCAGGAATGAATGGGCTAGAACTGCTCAGGATTCTCAAAGAAAAGTTTCCCGATTTAAAAGTTTTTATGATCACCGCTTATGGAGATGAGAAAAATTACCAAACAGCAATAGCTTACGGAGCTGATGACTATATTACTAAGCCTGTGAATTTTGATTCCCTCAAAAATAAAATAATCAACTTGGAGTAAATTCACAAGGAAACATCTTTGGTAATTGCTAATTGGTAATTAAAAGTAGTACCTCACTCGATTTAAAACTTCTCGATTGCATTTTCCGTCTGTCATTTTACTGGATCGCTAATTTTTTATACGTTTTAATAGCAACTTAAAAATTAATATGTCAGCAAAAATACTGTTTGTGGATGATGAACGAGATTTAGAATCTCTTATGTCCCAGAAATTTAGAAAAAAGATCCGCGCGGAAGAATGGCAACTCTTTTTTGCCCATAATGGCGTACAAGCACTGGAAAAATTGAAAGAACGCCCGGATATAGATATAGTAGTGACCGACCTTAATATGCCTGAAATGGATGGTCTGAGTTTACTCTCTGAACTTAATCAGATAAACCTCCCCTTCAAAACAATAGTTATATCCGCCTATGGCGACATGAAAAATATAAGAAATGCGATGAACTTCGGTGCCTTTGACTTTCTAACCAAGCCGATAGATTTTCTTGAAACTCTCAGGGCTAAAGCCGCTGAGATTCTTGAAGAGTCCAGAGTCTGAACTTCAAAGGCGCACTCAATTCGCCTCTACTGATTCCGCTTAGATCTAATCCAAGCATCACCGCTA
>CASBRD010000110.1 GCA_949128025.1 Oscillatoriales cyanobacterium PMM_0008
GAGTTAAATCCCGTCGCGTTTGTTCGTGCTTTCCAGCATTGTAGGCAAATTTAAGACTTTTAGGCTCAGGTTGAGACTGTACAAACCAGTAATTCATCGAAATTTGTTCGGGCGAATAATCACTCGTTTCAGCCAAAACATAAAGATACAAACGAGTTTGCCAGTCCTCTTCTAGCCATCGCTTATTTTTAGGTAAAGGGTAAGTTTTCCAGTCTAGGATTTGAGCTTTTCTATCGTCAGCAATCAACAAGTCATAGATAACAGTCAGTACATAATCCTGAAAAGGCAAAATGCGGCCATGTTCGCTTTCGCGGAAAGTTTGGCTACTGGGATTGGGTGTCAAAATTTCTGGTGCTGCACCCACTAAAGCGGTGAGCCAACGCTGCATTTGGGCATCTTCTTGTACGAGAGGTTCTATTGGCAAACCCAGTTCTCGCTGCTGCATCAACAGGTGAAAATCACTGCCCCAATTTATCCGCTCTTGTTGTTCTGGTGTTGTTAGCAAACCCAGCTGATCGAGGTAGGTATGTTGAAACTTTCGCGGACAAGTTCCAAGTAGGTTTAAGTGCCTTTGGGATATTCGCATATACTTAGCACGGTCATAGAACGAGCTTTTTTAACCCAGCAGTAGGGGCGAAGCATTCCGGTAAATATCTTTGGGTTCAACCAACAAATTAATACGGTCATGCTTCGCCCCTACACATCAAAAATAACAATTTGTGCCCGTGCGGAGTATAACAGGGGCTAGAACACCGATTCAGTATTCGCGTCGGGGATGAGAAACCGGGTTTCTTTGGTTGTCAAGGTCGATATTTCGGGTTCTTTTGTGTCAAATATGCTGATTTGGACACGGCGTAATTAAATTTTGTGTATAACCGACATATTTATGATGCCGTGTCCCTACCAAAATGTTCATTTATGGAACATTATGATAATGATCCCGAAAGACCATTTTTTCTAACCCATAGCTCGATTGATTAAATCATACTTTAGTTAAGACGAAGACATTGCCTTCATTGCCTCGCGCAATTCGTAAATCCTCATCGAGATAGCTGATATCCAGCCAGCCTTTTTGGTCGCGATTTTCAATGGGAAAGTCAAGGGCGACAAACTTTTTGCCAGATTCAATCTGCTGGATATGGTCGTCTGGGGATTGATAACCGATCGCACGTTGCAAACCGTTAATCGATCGCTCAAATCTGACGTTAACCCGACGTTCTGAAACCACCTCAAACCGGGCGACAACGCTCAGTAAGCCTTCCAGATAGGGCAATCCATAAATTTCAGCAATATTGTAGACTTTGGCATCCTTCACCCGGATGCACTGATAGACTTGACCGAGTTTGAGCAATGGCACCTGGTCAACGCCTAAAATAGAGCTACTGCTAGTGTAAAGCAGTCGCCAATCGCCGTCCAGTAAGTCACCCGCTTCGGTTGGTCGGGGCGTGGGGTTGCGGTCTTCCAGTTGCGAGATGAGCGCAAGTATTGCTTGTTTGTCAGCAACAGTAGCCAGCAGACCGCGATTCTTACCTGCGATCGCCTCTAGCAGTGACGCTTTGCCAATCATAAGCTACAGACCTCTTCTAAACTCCCCACCACTAAGCATACTTGTTCAAAGCCGGATCTAACACTACAGTCGAATAGCTTTGTAACTGCTAAACTCTAATAGTCTAATTTATAATGTTTGGCCGCTAAACCTTCGTATGATATATAACCCTTCTTTGCGTGAAGAACCGATCGATCAGCCAGCTGCTGTGATTCCCCTCAAGCAAGAGACTTCAATTTTGGACTGGTTAGAAGCTACAGGTCGCCTACTGGCGCGTGCGGAAGACGATCTTGGCGGATATTTAGACGAGGATGAAGAAATCGATCAACTCATGGGAAGCGATGACATCGTATATGGTGACGACATCGCTGATGATGACGACGACATCGCTGATGACGCAGATTGACCACTCAAGCGCAAATCTTTAATCCCGATTCACCAATGATTGTCTAGAAGTCTAAATTTGTTGTGTGGAGTGAAATAGCAGTTCTATGGATGCTAAATCATTGGAATTCAGGTTACTAAACTTCTCAGGGACTAGCCTGTCTGTGTTGCTAGCCGTTTCACTCAGTTTGGTGGCGCTACTTTGCGATTATCAAGCAAATAGAGCTTTTAACCCCAGCTTTTCCCTGACGCTGCCTTTCTGGGTTTGTGCGGCGGCAACCACTGGGCTAGGCTACTTGGTAGTGCCAATGTTGCGATCGCTCAAAACCGGACAAGTAATTCGCGAAGATGGTCCCCAAACCCACTTGAAAAAAGGCGGCACCCCCACAATGGGCGGGGTGTTCTTTATACCAGTAGGCGGACTCGTTGCTCTCTTGTGGTCTGGCTTTACATTGGGATGGTCAAACCTTACACCCGTACTGGCTGTATCAGCGCTTACACTGGCTTATGGATTTATCGGCTGGCTAGATGATTGGCAAATCCTACGCCGCAAGTCCAATAAAGGCATCTCGCCACAAATGAAATTAGCCTTGCAAATTGGTTTTGCAGTGTTATTTTGTTTGGGGTTAATTTTGAGTCAACCAGCAGGTATCGCAACAGTAGTTTTACCATTTGGTTTAGCTTTACCATTGGGATTATTGTTCTGGCCTTTAGCTGCGTTTGTCCTAGTAGCAGAAAGTAACGCTACCAACCTAACAGATGGTGTGGATGGACTCGCAGGTGGACTATGTGCGATCGCACTACTCGCATTAGGTGCTATAGTTGCTCCCACCAACCCCGGACTGATGATTTTCTGCGCCTGCATGAGTGGCAGTTGTTTAGGTTTTTTAGCACATAACCGCAACCCAGCTACCGTCTTCATGGGAGATACTGGTTCCCTCGCATTGGGAGGTGCTTTAGCATCAGTTGCGCTTCTAAGCAACACTCTTTGGATATTATTTATCCTCAGCGGTATTTTCTTTGTTGAAACCCTTTCGGTAGTCGCACAAGTTAGTTATTACAAAGCTACAAAAGGCCCGGATGGTATTGGTAAGCGGCTGTTTAAAATGGCACCGCTACACCACCATCTAGAACTCAGCGGCTGGTCGGAAATCCAAGTCGTTGGCACATTCTACGCGATTAACGCAATTCTAGCTTTGCTTTGTTTTTTCATCCGTTAGCAGAAAGGTGGGCAATGCCCATCTTTCTACTTAATCCCACTCATTCTTAATTTAAAATTGGTTAAATGGTTGTCAAAAACACACAAAGTAATCGGGGAAGAAATCTTTTATCGCTTAGCGTTCTGCTAATTGCGATCATCTGCCTTTATTCACAATTTACCCGTCTGGGATATGCCGTCCCTCTGCCCTACCTATTGGATGTTCTTTGTTTGACTGGTTGTGACGATGATAATTCTGCAAAGATCGCCCATCCAAGACTTGGTGGCAATCAATTGTTGAACTATGATAAGCAAATTACCCAAATTTTAGGTGCAGATAAAAGCGACAAGAATAAAATTTCCATATTGATTGAGAAATCAAAGTACAGGTTGATAATTTATTACGATAAACAACCTGTTAAATCTTATCCGGTAGTTTTTGGCGCTAACCCAGTAGACGATAAATTGAAAGAAGGCGACAAGAGAACGCCAGAAGGAAGATTTAAGATAAAAGACCTCTATCCCCATCCAGCTTGGTCAAAATTCCTCTGGTTAGATTATCCGAATAAATATTCCTGGAGGAAACATTTCCAAGCTAAGCTTAGTGGTAAAATAAATTGGAATAATTCTATCGGCGGTGAGATAGGTATTCACGGTACACCAAATGATGATTTGATAGAAAAAGGTTCAAATTGGACATTAGGCTGCATTTCTTTAAAAAATCAAGATGTTGATGAGATATATCGCTTTGTGCAACAAGGAACGGAAGTAGAAATTATTCGCTAACCAACGATCGATTATTATGAGTAACGAACAGGAAATTATATTGCCCAAGGTTTCGGTGATTGTGCCGATATACAATGGTGAAGCAGATTTACCAGATTTAATCAGTTGTTTAAAAGCTCAAACTTATCCAACTGACCGCGTAGAATATTTGTTGGTGGATAATGGAAGTAGCGATCGGACTTCTGCGATCCTCAAAAGCGTTGACCCCCCCCAACCCCCCCCGCCCGCAGGGGGGGCTTTGGAAGGTAGCGATCGCACCTCCAGTATCCGACAAACCACCGCAGATACCCACAATCACCCTGACAAAGGGGGGCTAAATGATATAGCAATTCGTCACATAAGCGAAAACAAAATTCAAAGTTCCTACGCCGCACGCAATACGGGAATTCGCGCCGCCACAGGTGACATTATCGCTTTTACCGATGTTGATTGTCGTCCTCAATCCCATTGGTTAGAAAATCTGATTCAACCTTTTGCCGATTCATCTGTTGGTATCGTAGCCGGTGAAGTTGAAGGACTGACTGGTAAAACGCTACTGGAAAAGTACGCAGATAGCTGCAATGTCTTATCCCAAAAATATACATTAGCGCATCCTTTTTGTCCTTACGGTCAAACTGCTAACTTGGCAATTCGACAGGAAATTTTTAAGCAAGTGGGATTGTTTCGACCCTACCTGACTACTGGCGGGGATGCTGATATTTGTTGGCGAATTCAACGAGAAACTGACTGGAAGATATCTTTTGCACAAACTGCTATTGTGAAACATCGGCATCGATCTACAATAGGAGAATTTCAAAGCCAATGGCGACGCTATGGTCGTTCAAATCGATATTTGCACGAACTGTACGGCGTGGATTTGATGAAGGAACTAGCCATGAGAGAATATCTCTATCTTCTAAGTCGTTGGCTATTGAAGGAATTGCCAGTTATTAGCGTTAAAGCGATTATCGGCAAAGCGACTTTAGTTGACTTATTAAATACTCCCATTTATCTGATTAATTCACAAGCGCGATCGGCAGGACAACGGGATGCAAAACTATCTGAACAAGCCAAGACAATTGAGTGGTTGTAACATTATCTGAATAGCGGTAAAAAAGCCGAATTTTTTGACAAAATAGAGAAAGATTACGGGTTAAGGTAGCTGCTTTATGACTAATAAATTCACTTCGATCGAATTACCTCCTCCTTTTCCCGACCACACTCAATTGCCGGAGGAAGATGGTACTTTTGTGAAAAACTTCCAGGAACATCCCCAAAGTATTATTTTGACAGATTCCCTTGGCCTGATTTTACAACAACTGCATCCCGACGGACAATACGCGATCGGACAAGACTGCGGCATTTACTGGCGCGAAACCGACCCCCCAGAAAAAGGTGCAGAAGCTCCAGATTGGTTCTACGTACCCAATGTAGCGCCTGATGTGGATGGTGAGATTCGTCGTTCCTACGTGCTGTGGCGGGAATTTATAGCTCCATTAATTGTTTTGGAGTTTGCTAGCGGCGATGGCTCACAGGAGCGCGATCGCACACCTTTATCCTATTCTAGGGAAGGCGAAGTCACCAGGCCGGGGAAATTTTGGGTCTACGAGCGCATCATGCGAATTCCCTACTACGGCATCTATGAAGTCACCAACGGCAAGTTAGAAGTGTATCGCTTTGTGGATGGGTTTTATCGGTTGCTAGAACCCAACGAACGGGGTCATTATCCTGTTTTGCCTTTAGGTGTAGAATTGGGACTCTGGCACGGCAACTATCAAAACCAAACTCAACTGTGGCTGCGGTGGTGGGACGAGCAGGGGAATTTGTTGCTGATTGGTTCGGAAAGAGCGGAACTGGAACACTTACGAGCCGAACAAGAACGGCAAAGAGCTGAACAAGAACGGCAAAGAGCCGAACAAGAACGGCAAAGGGCCGAACAAGAACGGCAAAGAGCCGAAAGTGCAGAACAGGCGTTCGCCGCTGCCGAAGAAGCACGACTCGCTGAAACTCAGGCGCGACAACAAGCTGAACTGGCGCGAAGGGATGCCATCCCTCGCTTGTTGGCAATGGGCTTGACTGTAGAACAAGTAGCTTCGGCGCTTAGCTTAACTGTACAAGAAGTCAGGCAAAGTGCGATCGAGTGATAAGCTGTCGCGCATTTATAGCTAGGGGCTAGGGGCTAGAAAAGTCAAAAGTCAGTAGGGGCGGGTTTTGTCAAATATTCTGTTGGTAATCAGATGTGTGGGCTAAACCCGCCCGTACAAAAGTCAAGAAGGGATTAGGGGCTAGGGACTAGGGTCAGAAGAGTCTAGAATCAAGCAAGGGTTTCAGGAATTGAGAATGTCCTAACCGACTCATCGGTTGCTATATCATGTCCTTAAGCATCGGTTACCTAAAAAATTCGTGTGATTATTCTGCATCTGCGTTAATCTGCGTTCATCTGTCTTCATCTGCGGTAAAAATTTAACCGCAGATGACAACAGACAATTGGACGATCTCATATCATGTCCGGTTAATCACTTATGATATCTGTAGTAGGGCCCTTGGAACGAAACCCAACCCGAACTTAAAGCTAAAGTTGGGTTTCACTCTGTTCAACCCAACCTACGGCAATAAAA
>CASBRD010000111.1 GCA_949128025.1 Oscillatoriales cyanobacterium PMM_0008
CCTTCAACTATATTTAAGACAAAACTCGATCGCTTCTGACAAATCGCTAGTAACTTGCGGATACTCAACCAGTGGCGGCTCGATTACCACCAAAGATACTCCTAATTCATCTGCAACTTCTCGCTTAATATCTTCGCCACCGCTAGCACCAGAAGCTTTAGTTACTACCATCGAAATTTGCCAGTGACGCCATAAAGCCTTTTCCAAATCGGCAGAAATGGGCGGACGCATAGCAAATAATCGCTCTGGTGTAAACCCAGCCGTTATTGCGGCTTCTATCGAAATACTAGCAGGTAAAACCCTAGCAAATAAAGTCGATCGCTCTTGCCAAGGACGAAACAGAGGCAAAGCTTTATATCCCACAGTCAACAGCACTCGCTGTCCTTCCAGATATTCCCCAGCCACAAGAGTAGCAAAACTATCTAAGTGAATAATTTTTGGATTTTGGATTTTGGATTTTGGATTTTGGATTGATAAATCTCCTATGGCCCCCGCTTCCCCGCTCCCCCGCTCCAGACGCGGACGTTCGTAGCGCAGATAGGGAATTTGCAATTGGGTAGAAGCTGCGATCGCATTCTGAGAAATCTCCACTGCATAAGGGTGAGAAGCGTCCAGAACCGCCACAATTTTCTGTTTTTGCAAAAATCGCCCAATTTGAGCCGCGTCCAGACGCCCCACCCAGACACGCAACAGGGGCACATCGGGATAGAGCGATCGCGCGGTTTCGGTAGCCACAGAAATCGTACAAGGCAGCTGGGCTTGCGCTAGAGCAGCCGCCAGTTGTACACTTTCGGTCGTTCCACCGATCAGCCACAATCGCCCACTAGATTCGGCTTGGTACTGCAACAGCCCACTCTACCAATAAAATGTTAACCCTTGAGAGCCTTAGTAAAGTTCTTACGAAACGACCTATTAACCAGCAAAACAGGCCACAACACCGACATAGAAAGTCGAGTAGGCAAACTGCGGTTGAAATTCGTCCTCTCAAACCCAGTCCAGAACTTCCAGACGCCCCCTACGTAACCCACCAGCAATACTATGACAACTAACTTAACCATAAAATCTCCTTCCAGCGGATACCCACTTAATTTCAATTATGGGCGCTCTGGCAGTTCTTGTCTTGCTTAGGACTTTTGACTTTTGACTTTTCTAGTCCCTAGTCGCGATCGAATCTTTAATATTAAGGAGGGGTAGCAGCAATTATACAGACGCCAGAACAGGCGTTTTTACGATCGCTGTGACCACGAGACAAGCCGAACGCCAAGAATTCGTGACGACCCTACAAGAGAGCAAACAGGAGGAATTATGCGGGCAGTGCTGATGGCTGGCGGATCTGGAACTAGGCTAAGACCGCTGACTTGCGATCTCCCAAAACCAATGGTGCCGATCCTGAATCGACCGATCGCAGAACATATTATCAATTTACTCAAACGGCATCACATCACAGAAGTAATTGCCACTCTGCACTACTTACCTGACGCCATTCGCGACTACTTCCAGGACGGCAGTGACTTTGGGGTGCAGATGACCTATGCTGTCGAAGAAGACCAGCCCTTGGGTACAGCAGGCTGCGTCAAAAATATTGCCGAACTCTTAGATAGAACCTTTTTAGTGATTAGCGGCGACAGTATCACCGACTTCGACCTCAACGCCGCCATACATTTTCACAAGCGCCGACAGTCAAAAGCTACGATAATTTTGACCCGCGTTCCCAACCCGATCGAATTTGGCGTCGTCATCACCGATGAAGAAGACCGCATCCGCCGCTTTTTAGAAAAACCCTCCACCAGCGAAATTTTCTCCGATACCGTCAACACCGGCATTTATATCTTGGAACCAGAAGTCCTAGATTATCTGCCAGCAGGACAAGAAAGCGACTTTTCCAAAGACCTTTTTCCCCTACTGCTAGACAAAGGGATACCGATGTATGGCTACATTGCCGAGGGCTACTGGTGCGATGTCGGCCATCTCGACGCTTATCGCGAAGCCCAATATGATGGCCTCTACCGCAAAGTAAAACTCGACTTTGCCTACGAAGAAAGGTCTGGTGGAGCCAGAAATAACCAAATTTGGATCGGCCAAAATACTTTCATCGACCCCACCGCCCAAATAGAAGCCCCCGCTATGATCGGCCACAACTGCCGCATTGGGCCGCGAGTGCAAATCGAAGCGGGAACCATCATTGGCGACAACGTTACCGTTGGCGCTGACGCCAACCTCAAACGCCCAATCATCTGGAATGGAGCCATTATAGGCGAAGAAGCACATCTAAGCGCCTGCACGATCGGCAGAGGCACCAGAGTAGACCGCCGCGCCCACGTCTTAGAAGCAGCCGTCGTCGGGTCCCTCTCCACCGTAGGAGAAGAAAGCCAGATCGGCCCTGGCGTCCGCGTTTGGCCTAGCAAACAAATTGAATCCGGTGCAACCTTAAACATCAACTTAATTTGGGGTCAAACCGCCCACCGCAATTTGTTCGGCCAGCGGGGCGTCTCTGGATTGGCTAACATCGATATCACCCCCGAATTTGCAGTCAAATTGGGAGCAGCTTACGGCTCCACCTTAAAACCCGGTTCCCAAGTCGCCGTCTCCCGCGACCAGCGGAGCATCTCCCGCATGGTTTCCCGTTCCTTAATTGCCGGTATGATGTCAGTGGGAATCAATATTCAGAACCTAGAAGCAACATCAATTCCCATTGCCCGCACAGTTATTCCTACCATCTCAGTTGCGGGTGGCATTCATATAAGGATACATCCAGACCGAGCCGATCATATTTTGATTGAATTTTTGGATTTCAAAGGCATCAATATCTCTAAAGCGCAAGAGAAAAAAATTGAGGGAGCTTATTTCAAAGAAGACTTGCGGCGAGCCCAAATTGACGAGATTGGCAATATGGCTTATCCCAGCCAAGTCATGGATATTTACAGCACCAGCTTTGAGAAACATCTCAACATAGAAGCCCTTCGCTATAGCAATTCTAAAGTGGTAATTGACTATGTTTATGCCGTCTCAGGAGCTGTACTACCCCAACTATTAGCTAAGTTTGGTTGCGATGCCGTAGTCCTAAATGCCAGCCTCAACCAAACAGGAGTATCTACAACAGAACGAGAAGCTTTACTGCATCAACTCGGTCATGTTGTGGAAGCGCTCAAAGCTACCTTTGGCGTCCAGGTATCTGCAAACGGAGAACAGATGATTTTGGTAGATGAATCTGGAATACCAATTCGGGGCGAAACGTTAACCGCTTTGATGATGGATATGATGCTTACGGCTAACCCCAGAAGCGCAGTGGTGGTACCGATTCATGCGTCCAGCGCTGTTGAACAAATTGCTCGTCGCCACGATGGCAGAGTTATTCGCACCAAAGCCAATCCCAGCGCTTTAATGGAAGGAAGTCAGAGTCATCCTAATGTGGTGTTGGGCGGATCTGGAGAAATGGGTTTTATTTTCCCAGAACTGCATCCTGGATTTGATGCTATGTTCTGCATTGCTAAACTGATTGAGATGTTAACTATCCAGGAGCGAAATCTCGGCTCCATTCGCGAATCCATACCCCGCGTTGCACACAAAAACTGCTCAGTTCGTTGCCCTTGGACAGTGAAAGGAGCTTTGATGCGCCATTTGGTAGAAACCCATCCAGCTGATAGCTTAGAGTTAATTGATGGCGTAAAGATTTGCAATCGATTCAATGACAGTTGGGTGTTAATTTTACCCGATGCCGGAGAGCCGTTGGTGCATATTTTCGCCAACAGTAGCGATCGCGAATGGGTAGATGACACTTTGAGGGAATACCGCGCCCGTGTCCAAAACTTTGTTGACCAAGAACAGGGCGTGGAAGAATTTAAATAGTTTTAAGCTTGGTCATCGGTCATCAGTCATTGGTAACAAAATACTCAGTTCAGAAAAACTACTAATGACTAATGACTAATAGCGCAATTAGCGTAAAATAGAAATAGTGAGAAAGCTTGAAACCTTCAAGTTAGATCTCTATAACTCAAACCTCTACTCGCAAAACTCAACAACTATTTATGAATACCTTCATTGTGATGGCAGAAGTGATTCAAGACCCGCAACTGCGCTATACCTCGGATGAGCAAATACCTGTCGCTGAAATGGTAGTGCAGTTTCCAGCCCAACGAGAAGAAGATCCACCCAATACCCTCAAAGTAGTAGGATGGAGGAATCTGGCTCAGGAAATCCACGATCGCTGTCACAAAGGCACGCAGGTCGTAATTGAAGGTCGTCTGAGTATGGTAACTGTAGAACGCAAACCCGAAGGTTTCAAAGAAAAACGTGCCGAATTGACCGCACAAAGAATTCATTACCTGGGAACCAACGATAATTTTGAACCTGCTGCAACCAGTCAAAAAGCTGTCTCCAACGCATCAACTCCTGCTAGAAATACCACCAATTCTGTAGCTTCCGAATCTTACCGTTCACCCGTTGCTACAGCAAGCGTCCCGCCGGTTTCTAACAGTACCACCAACGTCGCTACTATTTCGCCTGTAGATGATGAGGAAGAATATCAAGAAGTAATGCCGAATGTGAAGACAACGCCATATCAGAATCAACCCATGTCTGGAAATCAGCCAGATGTCGATGATATTCCCTTTTAGTTGATGTAGGGTGGTCAAAGACAGGAAAGCTATAGAAACTTTCTTGTCTTTTTTTCAGGGAGTTTTCCCTGGCAAGAGAGCAATTTGAGCGGTGTTAATTTAGTGGGAATTAATCATGCGCTAACCACCAAATTAATGCAGCACCAGCTACTAATGGTGCTGCTATTGCAATTGCTGGGCCGATCGCAACATCAGTTGCGGTTCCTGCTACTGTAGCCACAGTAGTAATACCAACACCACCAGTTCTGGTAGCAATAGTAGTGGCAGATATACCAGTAGCGGCGGCTAATTTAGCCTACGTTATTACGCTTCAGCGCTCTTTGAGGGCCGGGGCCTAACAAGTGTACCTCCAAATTCTGCGTTTGCGATCGCCACAGAAAACTGTCCACAGTATTGGTTGGGGGCATTTTTAACGATTTGTAAATCCAGATGCCACTTTTATACTGAATGTAGTATATTGAACTTCTTTGAATCTGATAAATTTCAAACAAGTTAAATAAGTATGGACCCAATTACTCTTGCGATCGTGACTGGTCTGGCTATTCCTACCGCTAAGGATGTCATCAAAGACGGTTATGAGGCTCTCAAAGCTGCGTTAAAGAAAAAATTTGGCGATCAAAGTGATGTTGTCGATGCAGTTGAGAAATTAGAGAAAAAACCCGACTCCGAAGCTCGTAAAGCCACAGTACAAGAAGAAGTGGAAATCGCGAAGGTCAATGATGACCCGGAGATTGTTAAATTAGCTCAGGATTTACTTAACCAGCTTAAAGAACAACCCGGTGGGCAACAGGTTATTAACCAGAATGTTAGCAATGTTAAATATGCAGCAACTTCTGGTTCTGGTAATGCAAATATCAGCGGCATCACTGAGCATGGCACATCAAAAGATAACTAAAACAATAATTAAATAATTCAGAAGGCAGCTATGTCTGAGCAACAAGAGATCGATCAAATTGTTACAGATTCAGAATACGCTGCCACCTCTGCAACGGGTGATGCAATTATTACTATCACCAATTATTATTACCGAGAAGAGGCAAAATTAGCACCTGTTTCTACTGATGGGACAGATGAAATTCTCCCCTGTCCCTATCGTGGGTTGTTTCACTTTGGCCCCGATGATGCCGAATATTTCTTTGGGCGAGAAGTCTTTGTTACTGAACTTTTTAAGGCAACTCAAACCCGCAATTTTATTCCCGTTTTAGGTGCATCGGGAAGTGGGAAATCTTCAGTAGTCTTGGCGGGACTTGTACCCAAATTGCAACGAGAAGGTAATTGGAAATTTACTCATTTTCGTCCGGGAAATGACCCTTTTCATGCTTTAGCTTTAGCACTAGTTCCGCTTTATACCCCAGAACTTGATGCCACTGACCGCATTGCCCAAGCTCGTAAGTTAGCTGATTATTTGCGAGGTGGTACAGTTCCTCTGGGTGATATTTTTGCCCAAATTAAACAAAATCATCCTAATGTTCGCGTTTTACTAATTGCCGATCAATTTGAGGAATTGTACACCCTCTGTAGTGATGAGACAATTCGCCGCAGTTTCCTAGATGCGTTATTAGCTAGTTTTTCTCCTCCTAATTCCCAGTTATCTAGTGCGGTATTGGTGGCAACAATACGGGCGGACTTTTTGGGAAATGCTCTTTCCTATAGTCCCTTTGCTGATATATTGAAAAATGCGGTTAAACTACTAGGAGCAATGAACCGTGAGGAACTATCACAGGTAATTGAAAAACCTGCTGATAAGTTAGGGGTAAAATTTGCCGATGGATTAGTCAAACGCATTCTTGATAGTGTCGAAAATGAACCGGGAAATTTGCCCTTGTTAGAGTTTGCTTTAACGGAGTTATGGGAACGGCGTAAGGGAAAAGAGTTAACTCATGCTGCTTATGAAGAAATTGGCGAGGTGCAAGGTGCTTTAACAACTTATGCTAATGAAAAATATCAACTATTGAATCTTGCTGAACAAAAACAGGTACAACGTATTTTTGTTCAATTGGTGCGTCCAGGTGAGGGGGCAGAGGATACGCGGCGACTGGCATTGAAAGGAGAATTGGGTGAGCAAAGTTGGTCTTTAGTGAAACAACTTGCTGATACTCGGTTAGTGGTGACAAGTCGTAATTCTGAAGATATTGAGACAGTTGAAGTTGTCCATGAAGCACTGATTAAAAATTGGGGTACACTGCGACAATGGATGACAACAGACCGCGATTTTCGCTCTTGGCAAGAGCGGTTACGGGCGGCTATGCAACAATGGCAAGAGGCGCAACAAGATAAGGAGGCGTTGTTACGAGGTGTGCCATTGGTAGTGGCGGAAAGTTGGTTACAAAAGCGCTCAGAGGAATTGAGTTCAGGGGAGCGAGAGTTTATTCAGAATAGTGTAATACTGCGAGAACGCCAAAAACAAGAACAAAAACGTCTACAACAGCGGATCATTTTAGGGCTAAGTGCTGGGTTCATCGGTGCTTTAAGTCTAGCCGGGTTTGCGGGTTGGCAATGGCGACAAGCAGAAATCACGAAGAGTGATGTCAGGGCTGGTTATGCCAAGATATTTTTCAGCGAAGGGAAAGGATTGGATGCGTTGATAGAAAGTTTAAGGGCAAGAGTATTAGTCCAAAATCTCAAAGCGGAACCCTCAATGGAATTGATAAATGTTTTGCAACAAACCGTTTCAGAGGTAAGAGAACGTAACCGTTTAGAAACCCATAGCAGTTCGGTTTGGAGTGTCAGTTTCAGCCCGGATGGTAAAACCTTAGCTTCTGGCAATGATGACAAAACCATCAAACTCTGGGATATCACCACTGGCAGGGAAATCCTTACTCTTCAGGGGCATAGCAGTTGGGTTTGGAGTGTCAGTTTCAGCCCCGATGGTAAAACCTTAGCTTCTGGTAGTGGTGACAAGACAGTGATTTTGTGGGATGTGAATTTTGACGATTTACTGGGGCGCGGTTGCGATAAGGTGCGTGTGTATTTGCAGAATCCTAGTGCGAATGTTAGTGAGAGTGACAGACATCTCTGTGATGGAATTAGTAAAGGCAAGTAAAAGAGCGAACAAAAAATGAATTATTAGCTACAGGGTGTGACTGGTTAAAGGATTATTTCGTTACTCGTCCAGAGGAAAAGCAAAAGTTAAAAGTGTGTCAATAGGAGAACAATTCTCAATGGTTTGTATTTTGTGAAGTTATGTAACAGGTAGAATGCCTGTTTTACAGGTAGGGCGCGATCGCCTGCGGATGATGTACAATAGGAGCAAAGTCGGTTTGTCAAAGGTATGTGTGGAGTAA
>CASBRD010000112.1 GCA_949128025.1 Oscillatoriales cyanobacterium PMM_0008
CCCCTAGCCCCTAGCTATAGATAGGTTTGCCTGTGTTCCCAGGTGGAACCTGGGAACCAGAGAAACTAGAAAACCCTATGTGGCGATCGCGCAACTCCTAAACTTACGACAACCTTTAACTTGCGGCTAAACTCTCCACGCTGAGAGGTACTAACTCTCCGTGGCCCGTGAGTCCCAGGAACATAGGTTCTTGTGGTCGGATAAACTGGCCTGTGAGGACGCAACGTTCTTCGCGTTCCGCTGTAGCTGGAATACTTGCCCGAATGTCAGATCTCGAAAACTGGGGTTTATAGCCACCCGATTTCTGTTGGACGTAATTCCACAGGACTTCGCGAATCAGCGCTTGATAGCCTTGGTTGCCAGCCAAGTCTTTGAGTCTATCTTTTAAGTCTCGTTCCAAGCGTATGCTGGTAACGTCCATGTCGGTGGTGGCGGTACGGGTTAAGGCGTGCATAATTTTTCTCCAGATGGGTGGACAAATCTATAATACAAGTGTAGTATTTTAAAAGTAAGATTTAAAATTTACAGCCTTCAACAATTACTCCTGTGAAAAACCAACAGTCCCTTTCCACTCAAATGCCCCCGGCCAATCGCTTCGGCGTTGGTAGAAGTGCCTCATGGCGCTTAGGCGGGGCTATTGGTGTGGATGGCCTGTTTAGGGTGATCTATGGTTTAGGAGAACAAGGAACAGAGATAGAAGACGATTTTTCGATCGGCAATCATCGGCCCAATCTAGCCGGAGATCCAATTAAACGAAGCGGGAGGTACAGACTAAGAGTAACTGTACCTATATAGGACAAGAAGACCCCAAAGCCTTCCAATCCCCGCTTCTAACCAAACAGAGGCGGGGGTTTTTGTATAAGGAGTGAAGTCGTGACGATCGCATCGCAACCTCATAGGCGTAACCCAACTGATGTCTTAACTCAATCGGTAGTAGTTTTTTCCAAGAACTACCTGCCAATGAGTCGAATCAATATCAAGCGTGCAATTGTTTTGCTGGTGAGTGGGAAGGCGGAACCGCTGACTCATACGGAGGAGAAAGGATGGCAAGTGCGATCGCCTTCTGTGGTGTTCGACGTGCCAAAACAGATCCGTCTGACTTTCCCTGGTAACGAAAGGCTGTGGAATGTGCCGCCGGTGAATCGGCGTGAGGTTCTGCGGCGCGATCGTTACACCTGCCAATACTGCGGTAGCACCAAAAATTTAACGCTAGATCACGTAATTCCTCGGTCAAAAGGCGGAAAACACAGTTGGGATAACGTAGTTACTGCCTGCGAGAGGTGTAATTCTCGGAAAGGCGATCGCACTCCTGTACAAGCCGGAATGCCACTCCGTACCCAACCGAAAGCACCGATGCACCCAGTTGTCACTTTTGCCGAACAGTTCTGGCGCGAACAACAGCAAGAAAATCTGGAGTAGCGGGAGATACCCGAATCATGCTGAAACTCACTTACACCGAAAATAGCTTTCAATTAGAGCGTCTGGCTCAATTTGTCGAAGATTGGGTCACGGCAAGAGTGATTCTGTCGCTGCGAGCTGGTTGGCATATCTGTGTCGAACCTAGCACGGCTTCGTTTTTGCTGCCTGCCGACTTACCAGGGATCGATCGTCTGGAAGCTGAAGCGCGGCGCGAAGACTCTGAAATCATCTCTCTATGTGCTGGCGATGCAGAATATGTCGAAGTCAGCTTGCACGGAACTTGGGTTTCGGCGGGTACTGACAAAGATGAAGGCGTGTTCGTCGTTTCGATGAGCGATCGAACGGAGTTCTTCCTGTTCAAACTCTGGCAAGAATCTCAAATCGGAGCTTCTTGCGTGAGTGAATAAAATGAATTTGTGGGGTGGGCATCTTGCCCGCCCTTTTTTTTAGCAATTGTATAGACATTTGCCCGATAATATTTCAGAATCATAGTATGTCATAGCCACACAGATAAAACCGCACTCTATTAATTATGTCTGCTAGTAACAATACCAAAGAAAGCGGAATCGATCTCAGACTGAGCCAAGAACAAAAAAAGACCCTAGAAAAAGCAGCAGCTTTAATGGGACTAAGTGTAAGTTCCTACGTGCTTTCTCATTCCTTAGCAGCCGCCAACAAAGATATTGGCACTCACGAAACACTGGTTTTGTCCGAGCAGGACAGAGATCTTTTTTTGTTGCTCTTAGAGAATCCCCCTGAACCTTGCGAAGCTCTAAAATCTGCCATGCAGGAATATCAAGATCAATACGAAAAGAGATAATCAGTGGAATGGATTTTTCAACCGCTAGATAGCAGTCTAGATAAAGATGCTTTCGACTGCGGAGTTCCAAAATTAAACGAATATCTAAAGCAATACGCTGGACAAAATGATAAAAAAGGTATTGCCAAAACTTTTATTGCTATTCTCCCAGAAGGCGGCAATCAAATTTATGGTTATTACAGCGTTAGTATGTCCAGTATTGAGTTTGACTCTGTTAATGAAAATATCAGAAAAAGATTGCCTCGTTATCCTGTTCCAGCTATGCTAATTGGACAGATGGCTGTAGATAAATCAATGCAAGGCAGAGGTTTAGGAGAAAAATTGTTAATGGATGCTCTCAGTAGAGCAGTTCGCCTAGCAGAAGAAGTGGGAATTTTTGCTGTTAGAGTTGATGCTTCAGACAATCAGGCAAAGCAGTTTTATCTGAAATATGGTTTTGTTCCTCTGCTGGATGAAGAACTATCACTTTTACTGCCAATGACGACTATAGTAAAGAGCCGTCGTCAAGTTTGAAGCATTTTAGCGCAATGCTTATGACGAAGAAAAGTGGAAGAATTGAAACTCTCAGGGCTAAAGCCGCTGAGATTCTTGAAGAGTCCAGAGTCTGAACTTCACTCGTGGCACTCAATTCGCCTCTACTGATTCCGCTTAGATCTAATCCAAGCATCACCGC
>CASBRD010000113.1 GCA_949128025.1 Oscillatoriales cyanobacterium PMM_0008
AGGCAAGAAAGTATAACCGATTTCCTCGGCAGCCGATCGCGGGGACAGGTGCGGATCGAGAGGCAGCGCAGACAGGGCGGGGGCGTGGGCGCAGGGTATTTGAAATGTTCTGACGATTAGGTGGCTGATGACGGCTTCGGCACCGGCTACGGGGTCAACGCCTTTTCCCTGTCGATAGTTTTCTGCGGCTTCGCTTTCAAGATCTTCGGGGAAACGGGCTACGACTGCGATCGCATTTGCCCTTGCTTGAGTTATCAAAACCTCTGCCGCTCTTAATAAGCTATCGGGATTTTGAATAGTACCCCAGGATGCACCAGATGCGGATGTCCGCAATTCCACCCCCAACGGGGCATCTGTGACCACATAGTCGGTGAGATTTAATCCGAGGGTGGCTCTAGCGGCGTCAGCTGCTTGCAGGTGTCGCAACTGCAAGTCTGGTTCGATCGCGCGATCGAGTATTAAACCAATTCGATTTTGATGAACCGGGCGCAATCCCCAGCATCCGGCGGCAAATTTGTCAAGTCCGTAGCCTTCGACGTAGAAGGCGTTAGGCAAAGGCCAGTATAAACTGGCACCATTGAGGACGTTGGGGTGAGTGATCAGGCGATCGCAACAGGATGCGATCGCACGAGCCACAGGCAACGCATCCCCCGCGTAACCTCCGATCGCCGCCCCAATGCCTGTCGGCACAATTAATACAACCGTGTAAGGACGCCCGTTCAATTTTGGATTTTAGATTTTAGATTTTAGATTGGTCAGTTGTTACCGTTACCACGGCTTCAACCTGAGCTTTTTGCTGGTCAACATCGACACCAGTAATAGCCCAACGTAGGGGTTCGCCACGTTTTTCCAATTCGGCTTCAATTTCCTGGTGCAGCTTAGCTGGGGACTCTTGGAGGTCAATTTCTGCTGTGATAAAGTGTGTTGTCATCCGTTTACTCCCTTCGGGCAAGAAGATTATGTAGGGGCGAAGCATTGCGGAATTAACGTTTCGGTTTTGAGTTAAAATTAGTTCCGCAATGCTTCGCCCTTCCACTATACATAGTCTTCCACCACCGAAAGGAGTAATTACTTCTGGTACTGGCCAAATTGAAGGTAATATAGTTCGTCTTCTTTCTCAGTTTCAATCTTCAAGTCGGAGCGCGGACAAGCTATGCAGAGCAAAACATAGCCTTTTTCCTGAAGTTCTCGACTGACGCCCATCCCATCAGTTTGATCCACTTTTCCTTCTATAATTTTACCGGCACAAGTGGTACAAACTCCCGCATTGCAGGAATTCGGCAACACTATTCCGGCTGCTTCGGCGACGCGAAGAATCTTTTCATCTTCTGGTACTTGCAGGGTGTAGGTATTACCTTGGTGCTGAATTTCGACGGTGTAAGTCTTGGGCATCTTGAAACTTTACATTCAGTAGTTTGATCTCAACACTGAGGAGGCAGAGCCTCGATTCAATAGTTTGATTGAATCATTTTACCGCTTATGGGAACCTAATCGATATCAATTTCGCGGGTAGTCGGGGAGTCGTCCTCTTTTAGAGTCGATCGGCCCGTCTGTATATAATCTTTGTACAATTCCGCGAACATTCTCGTTAAATTGGACAGAGATATAACCTCATCAACGAGCGATTTTAATTTTAACCTGCTCGGCTCAAGTGAACGGATTGAGTAGCAAAATGCTACAATCTTCAAAATCTCGAATGTTCCGTGTAACCAAGGTAAATTGATTAATTTGTGCCGTAGCAGCAATCAGCATATCTGCTTGGGAACGGGGTTTGCCTTGAGTTCGCAGTTGACCCCGCAACTCTCCAGAACGCTGGGCAATTTCTACTGTAATCGGAAGGATTTGGCAGTTGGATTGCTGGAACTCCTCCCACCAAGCTTGAACTCTGGCGTTCGGTTTCGCCGCTAAACCATAAACAATTTCTTCCAGGGTTATCACGCTGATGAAAATGGATAATATTTGCTTAGTCCAAGCAACTACCCCTGGATTGGGTTGGGGGCGAATCAGTTCGCTGATAATATTGGTGTCACACAAAAAGCTCACGGCGCTAATCGATCGATGGATTGAACCGAATCTTGGCGAGGAGGAACTTCCAGGCTGTAGTCTTCCTCTACACAGATCTGACGCAATTCGGTAAAGGCATCGGCTAGGGATCGTTTATGATGTTGGTGTTTCCATTCCAGGAATTCTTGGAATAGTTCTGGCTCTACCACCGCAGCGACGAGTCGATCCTGATTATAAATCAGTTGAGGCTCTTCAATAGCATCGCCGATCAGTTGGGATAACTGCTGTTGGGCTTGCTCAATTTTCCAGTTCATTAGGTTCTGCTTGCGATTGAACACTGCATCTGCTAGGAGTTCTACCCAAATTGTAAGCTACCCATCCACTCGTTGCAAAAACAACACTCGTGACCGGGCTGAGCCCGGTCACCAGAATATAGAGGCAGAGCCTCGATTCAATAGTTTGATTGAATCATTTTACCGCCCTATGGGAACCTAATCAATATCAATTTCGCGGGTAGTCGGGGAGTCGTCATCTTCTGGTGTTGTCCGTCCTGTCTGTATATAATCTTTATACAATTCCGCGAACATTCTCGTTAAATTGGGCAGAGATATTGTTTCTCCGTTGATTTGAGCTTTCATATATCTTTTGAGCAACTCAATGTATGATAGACCGAGTGCTAGTGTTAGAGTTGCGGCTGTTGATGCTGCGATCGCACCACCTACAACTGTACCTGCACCCGGTATCAGCTTGATTAAATTAGTCACAATAAATCTGCCCGCAGCCGCCATCCCCCCTGCACCGACGCTCGCAGATAATATAGCACCCATAAATGCTTTGTCAAAAGGCAATCCAAAGACAACGGTGATGTGTGCCAGCATTGTACTTTGCATTGGCACTAAAAGGAAAGCATCGGAAAACGGAATTGGCGAAGCACCGATAATAGCGGAAGAAGCTACATAACCAGTGACATATTTGAATGCTTCATCTGATTTGAGATTA
>CASBRD010000114.1 GCA_949128025.1 Oscillatoriales cyanobacterium PMM_0008
ATATAAAATAGAGCTTACGCAAAATCACGAAAAATTAAGGCTTGTAGGGGCGGGTTTTGGAGGGGGGTTATCTGTGAAATCCTTAGTTTATCTGCTAAACCCGCCCCTACACCAAAACTGGATGCGTAAGTCCTATAAAATCTAAAATCTAAAATCTAAAATCTAAAATCTAAAATTACCCCCTAGCCTCTTCTTCAAACTTTGCGTAAGCTTCATTGATTGCCTGCATAATATCTTTAGCATTGGCAGATCGATTGAGATCGGGATGATATTGCTTAATTAATCGACGATAAGCCAGTTTAACTTCTTGGGGAGAAGCTAACTTATCCACACCCAAAATTGAGTACCACTCTCCAGATAACATCGGGTTAGGTGCAGATTCAGTCACCGGAACATATTGACGCCAAATCTTAATATTCGTGCCATCACCGCCAGTAACTAGCGTCTTTCCATCAGGACTAAAAGCAATAGGATGACGCCCGGAAAGAGTATGCAGCAGTTCTCCCGTGCTTAAGTTCCAAAGCTTAACGCCGTCCTTCCCTGCGCTGGCTAAAATCTGTTTATCCCGGCTAAAAGCAACAGACCAAACCGCAGCTGAATGTCCGCTCAAAGTGCAGAGTAATTTGAGCGTATTGAGATTCCATAATTTAATTGTCGAATCTTGACTTCCACTAGCCAGAATTTTACCGTTGTCACCGATCGCAACCGATGTTACCCAACCTGAATGTCCGGTAAGAATGCGGGGATCATCCCAACTGTTTAAATGCCAAATTCCGATCGTTTTATCCGCACTAGCGCTAGCTAGCATTTGACCGTCTGGACTGATGGCAATAGACCAAACTGTGTCTGTATGTCCGCGCAATGTGCGGGTTGACACCCATCTGGGGATATTCCAAATTTTGATAGTTTTGTCGGCACTTCCACTGGCAATAGTTTCGCCATCAGGGGTAAAGGCAACTGAGAAAATGTAGCCAAAATGTGCATTGTTAGTTCCAGACTGACCGGAAAAGCTACGCACTGCTTTTGTATCCAGATTCCAGCAAGTAATTGTCTTGTCGAAGTCGCCACTAATAAGAAGAGGTGTTCGCGGACTGAAGGCGACTGAAAAAACAGCGTTTAATAGCCCAAAAAAGGTGAAAATGGGTTTTCCGGTTTTCAGATCCCACAGACTGACTGTTCTGTCATCGCTACCGCAGGCAAGGATATTGCCTTGAGGATCGATCGCAACGGCATTCACCGATGCTGTGTGTCCTTTGAGGGTGTGTTCGCATTTCCAAGTCTGAGGAGGCTTAGCATTCATCGCAATTACAATGCAAACGGATTTGATATAAGTTAATATAGTTCGCGGAATTTTTCTTCTTTTGCGATCGCTTCGGGTAATGGGTACGTTGTTGCGCTAAAGCGCAACAACGTACCTACATCCAACTCGCTGCTACTTACAGCCATTTTCCCGCCCCACCGGAATTTCGATGACAAACTCCGCCCCCTCTCCCGGTGCGGAAATGCACTTAAGCGAACCCTGATGTTTTTCTACCACAATCTGGTAGCTTATCGATAACCCCAACCCAGTGCCTTTACCTTCTGGTTTCGTGGTAAAAAAGGAGTCAAACAACTTCGATCGCACCGACTCCACCATTCCTGGGCCATTGTCCTTTATCCGAATGGCAACTTTGTCGCGATCGACACACTTAGTGCGAATCCGAATCTGCGGATTTTGGATTTCGGATTTTAGATTTTGGAGCGCCATCAAGATCAACGGCTTTTAGAACGCTTTAAATTGTTCGATCTCGATGGTTCTGGTTACATCAGTTTGGAGGAGTTGAAAATTTGCATCCGCAGCCTTGATGCCTTAGTCACGAATGCCGAAGTCGGGGAAATGTTGAAGCGAGCTGATACCAGTGGTGACGGACAAGTTAGCTATCAAGAATTCGTAGAACTTTTTCAGACCTTCAAATCTCAAAAGGCTGTACTCCAGCAACTTGACGTGGATGACAGTGAGACCGTGGATTCTCCCTAATTGCCAATGAAAATTTTCTGGTTCTGTGCTTGTTTGTCATTACGTCACTCACATTGAATAAACAAAGGCGTATTCAAACAATTTGTGTTTTCTGTGGAACCAAACCAGGTGTCAATCCTAATCTCGTACAGCACGGCGGAAATAGGATACCCATTAAACCGCTAATACCTTACCATTATACAGCAATACGGTTCACTTAAGACACTCCGTTGGGAAAACGATGTGAAAAATAGACACTGCGATTGCTCTCTCTGCGATCGCAATGACAAAAAAGCGTTAAGTGAACCGTATTGCATTATAATCTGTGATTCCAATTGCTTGAATTTGCTCAATGTCCCAAAGCCAGCGACCTTCAATAAAGTCAAAGATTAACAGCTTTTCTTGGTACAGCGTTTTAAACATCTGGCTTAAAAAGAAGGGATTACCTTGAGTTTTGTTAAAAAGCAACTCTGATAATACAAATTGGCGACTGAGAAGGTGCATTTCGCTAAGGCATTCTATGGAATCTTTACTGGATAATGTTTCTGCTTCAATCAGGGTATCTGCTACTAATTGGTTAACGTGAAATAAATTCAAAGACTAGAGAATTATATTATTGACGAGCGCACCACTTTGTTTGATTTTATCTATAGTTTGAATAGTGGGATGAGCCGGATTGACTTCGTTATCCCGATCCGCGCCAATCATCAACAAATATTTGCAATCGGCGTCAGTCATTAGTAATTGAATCAATTTCAAAGATGCGGAATCTACCCACTGTAAATCATCTAGAAATAAAACTAGAGGGTGTTCTTTTTGGGTAAATACCTGAATGAATTTTTGAAATAGCCGATTAAAACGATTTGGGGATTCGCTTGACCCAATAGTAGGCACCGCTGGCTGTTTGCCGACAATCAGTTCTACTTCGGGAATCACATCTATAATTACTTGCCCATTTTGCCCAAATGCCTCTAAAAGCTTCTCTTTCCAAATACCTATATTTTCAGAATTTTCTGTAAGCAGTTGCCGCATCAATTCCTGGAATGCTTGAATGAGAGCAGCATAAGGAATATTCCGCTTAAATTGATCGAATTTACCGGCAATAAAATAACCCCGTTGTCTTACAATCGGTTTATGAATTTCATTGACTACTGAAGTTTTGCCAATGCCCGAATAACCGCTCACGAGCATCAGCTCGATTTTGGATTGAGAATTCCCCACTACTCGCTCAAAAGCTTCTAACAATTGGGCGACTTCCGCTTCCCGACCGTAAAGTTTTTGGGGAATGAGAAATTGACCGAATTTATCGAGTTTGCCAGGAATAAAGTTGGCTATTTTTCCAGATCCCTGTAACTGATCAAAACAAGTTTCTAAGTCAGCTTTTAGTCCCAAAGCGCTTTGATATCTGTCTTCTGCTGTTTTGGCTAATAATTTCATTACCATGTCTGAAACTGCATCTGGAATTTCTGGATTCAGTTGATGGGGTGAAACAGGTTTTTTGGCAATATGTCGGTTTGCCTCCAAAAAAAACGAACAAGAGCAGCGCTCTGTCTCTGTCTCTGGGCTGGATTCTGCAAATAGTACAGATTCGCAGAATTGACTCCTTTATCTAGTATGGCTTAAAATATAAAAAAAATATTAAACTTAGCAAAAAGCCAAGATTAGACCTCTTGCCAAAGTCTTAGGGAGCGCTTGAGAAGATGCAACTGTTTCTGCGTGCAAGGGACAGGATTATGTGTTTCATTGTGGTGCTTTTTCTTCTGCTTTGGTAAAATATCATGAATTTTATAATGTCAATATTTTGGAAAAAAAACATTATTTTAGGTTGGCAAAGTAACGGCGTTAAGCGGTTAATTCACGTTTCCACACCTAGCGTTTACTTTGGTTTTTATCATCGTTTGAACAGATCGCAAAATTCTCTGTTACCGAAAACGCCAGCTAACTTCTACGCCAAAACCAAATTGCTGGCAGAAGCAGAAATCGACAAAGCGCAACAGGGAGAGCGATCGCGCCCAGCCTTGACAAGGGCCGATCGCACTAAAAACAGTTAAAGCTTTCATCAAGTTAGCGTAAAATCTTCGCTTTTCAGGGTGGTATGTGTTCTGGGAATGCTAAAACTTAGTTTAGTACTGGTAAGTACTGCAAGTCCTTGTCACCATAGCTTTATAAATTTTCATACCTCTGAGGCGATCGCAATGCTTGAACTAACATATAGCGAACCAACTCAATCTCAAAAGCAAACTATTCTGAAATCTCCCGCCGAAAATGTTGAGCAACGGCTAGAAGACTTGCAACGTGCCGATCGCTCTCTCTATAAAATGATGGGGATGGAAGTCTGGTCGATCGCTAAAACGATGGACGACCTCTATCCCGGTTTCTGGAATCAGTTTATGGCTAATCGTCGCGTTGCAATGAAGAACTTTATCGACCAAAAACAAACCGATCGCCCGAATGAGGAACATCCTTTCATTTAGTGGTGGTATAATATACCTCGGCATTGCGAGGTATATTTGTGAGCAGCTTTCAGGGACAGAAACAAGCCATCCCCCAGATCGGTGTGGAGGATTTGGCCAATCGTCTAGCGGTTGGTAAGGAAGATATACAGCTGGTCGATGTTCGAGAACCGCAGGAAGTTGCTCTAGCCAGCTTGTCGGGTTTCTTTAATCTACCCTTGAGTGAATTTGCCGAGTGGTCTGGCTCGATCCAAACCCGCTTCGATCCCCACGCAGAAACGCTTGTGATGTGCCACCACGGCATTCGCTCCGCCCAAATGTGTCAGTGGTTGATAGCTCAAGGGTTCACCAATGTCAAAAATGTAACAGGTGGCATTGATGCCTACTCGATCGTAGTTGACCCTACAATTCCCCGCTATTAATAACGGTAATTTCAGATTGAAGATTTAAAATTTAAGATTTAAAATCTTCAATTCAAAAGTAATAAAGCCGAAGCACTCAGCACTTTGCTATACTTCGCACGGGCATAAATGGGCGAAGCATTCCGTGAATAATTTGTTGGTTGAAACCAAAGATATTGGACGGAATGCTTCGCCCCTACAGGGATAAAAAAAGCTCGGTCTGTGACCGTGCTGAGTATATACCAGTGGGTGAAGTGGCAGCGTTCTTTGCTATCGTGTACATACAACCGACTCTGGAGCCGCAGTTAGCCCCAAAGCACTGGTTGTTTTTGTTACAACTATCGTAAGAAAGATCTGGTATAAGGTGGAATCTCTATCTGAATCCCGGCAGTTTTTTTTAAACTCGATTCGATTCAATTCGTCTTTCGCTCAAAACGTCTATGCAAATCCATCTTACCGATCGCCAGCAGCATATCCTTTGGGCAACCGTTCGTCACTATATTGCCACGGCAGAACCAGTGGGCTCGAAAGCCTTGGTAGAAGAGTACAGGCTCAGCGTCAGCCCAGCCACAATTCGCAATGCAATGAGCGTCTTAGAAAAAGCTGGATTGCTGTATCAACCTCATACTTCCGCCGGACGGGTTCCCTCAGACTCTGGCTACCGAATTTATGTTGACCAGCTAATCGCGCCAGACGAAACCCTGGCACGTCAGGTAGAACAACTACTTGAAGACAGGCTGAAAAAGGAGGATTGGAGCTTTGAGGCACTCCTACAGGGTGCGGCTCAAATTCTCGCTACTGTGAGCGGGTACATTACCCTGATCACTATGCCCCAAACTCGTACCACCCAGCTGCGACACCTGCAATTGGTGCAAATCGATCCGGGACAGGTGATGTTAATTGTGGTGACAGATGGGTATGAAACGCAGTCGGTTTTGATGGAGTTACCTTCGCCAATTGACGCCTCCGAACCGGATGCAGAAATTATAGAGCGAGAGTTGCAAATTTTATCTAACTTTTTGAATAGCCAGCTGCGGGGCCGATCGCTTTTAGAATTGGCAGCTCTAGACTGGAGTCAGCTGGGTCGGGAATTTCAACGATATGCTGAATTCCTGAAAAATTTACTTACAGAAGTGACCCGTCGCAGTCAACCACCGGCTTCCACGCAAATACTCATTCGCGGCGTCGCCGAAATGCTGCGTCAGCCAGAATTTACCGAGTTGCAGCAAATTAAGACCCTGATTCACCTGCTAGAAGAAGAACAGGATCTGCTGTGGCCGTTAATTTTTGAATCACCAGAAATGCAGGTAATAGGCGGGATACCTCTGCCACAAGGTAAAAGGGTGACCGTGCGAATTGGTTCGGAAAATACTTTGGAACCTATACGCGCCTGTACGCTGATTTCTGCAACTTATCGGCAGGGTACAGTGCCGGTGGGAAGTGTAGGCGTTTTGGGGCCAACGCGGATGGTGTATGAAAATGCGATCGCCCTCGTTGAAGCCGCCGCCGATTATCTCTCTGAAGCCTTGAGTTAACAATTCCCTATTCGGCTGGGCCTAGAGGTTACGACTATGAACAGAAAAATTGCATTTTGGTTGCTGTGGATTGGGTTGGCCAGCTACGCATTTCTACTCGCTCCCCCTACCCAACCAGACACATGGACTTTGATTAAAAATCTTTCTCTTGGCAAATTAGAAGGAATTAATCCCCTAATTGTATCGCTGTTCTATATCATGGGTGTTTGGCCGATGATATACAGTTGCCTGCTATTCATCGACGGCAAAGAACAGAAGATCCCAGCATGGCCTTTTGCGGCGGGGTCTTTTGGAATAGGCGCATTTGCCCTGTTGCCCTATCTAGCTTTGCGCGAACCAAATCAAGAATTTACCGGGCAAAAAAATATCTTTCTAAAGGTATTAGATTCCCGCTTTACAGGTCTTTTAATTGGCTTGGCTACTGTCGGTTTAGTCGCCTATGGCGTACTAGCTGGAGATTGGCGAGATTTTATTCAACAGTGGCAAACCAGTAACTTTATTCATGTTATGAGCCTCGATTTTTGTACGCTTTGTCTATTGTTCCCCGCACTCCTGGGAGACGATATGGCGCGTCGAGGCGTCAAAAATAGGCAATTTTTCTGGGCTGTGTCCCTAATTCCTCTGTTTGGCCCAGTTTTATATCTTTGCTTGCGTCCTCAGCTGCCAGAATCCAGCGCAAGGCTGGCTCAAGAAGCTGTTACCGCCACCGGACGATAACTTGACCAAAGATAGACGTAATTTACTCTGTTTCTAACTTTAATGTTAGTTAGCACAATAGTGTGAAGTCATTGGTTAAAATTATGAGCAGAAAAGTAACATTGTTTTTGATATGGGTGCTATTTGTAGGCTATACAGTGTGGCTGGCTCCTCTCGATCGACCAGACACATTGCCTTTGGTTCAAAAGCTATTAACGCTCCAGTGGGGCAAGCTTAACCCCATTATACCCGTCCTATTCAGCTTGATGGGCGTTTGGCCGATGATTTATGCTTGCCTGATGTTCTTTGATGGCAAAATGCAAAAGTTTCGTGCATGGCCTTATTTTATCGGGTCAAACGGCACCGGCGTAATTTGTCTTTTACCTTATTTATTCCTACGCGATCGCAATCAAGAATTCACCGGGCAAAAGGATTACTTGCTCAGAATTTTAGATAAGCGATCGACAGGCTTTGCTCTCCTTGTAAGTACGATCGCCTTATTTGCCTACGCGATAATTGCTGGAGATTGGGCAGATTACTTTCAACAGTTCCAAACCAAGCCCTTTGTTCAGCTGATAAGTATTGATTTTTGCTTGATGTGTCTGATATTTCCATTGACATCATTATTTGATGATGATATGGCTCGTCGGGGTATTCAAGATTCGCAAAAGTTTTGGGCACTGGGATTAGTTCCTTTGTTTGGGCCGCTTGTGTATCTTTGCCTGCGTCCGCCTATTCCAGCAATCAGTCCAGAAACAGTCGAGAAGCTACAAATGCTTTCTCTAACTAGCGCAGAACTATGAGCAAGTAGGGTGGGCAATGCTCACCCTACGGCTGAAAACTATGGATTAATTCGCAATGTTACGCGAACTGTGCCTTCTTCAGATTCAGGAGGTAGCCAAGTGATGAGCGATCGCTTAATTCCATCAATCACCTGTACTTCCTTCAAACTTGAAGCTTCCTCATCCAACATAATTCGACTTACGCGACCTTTTCCTACTAAGAACTCGAAGACAATTTCGCCACTGAAACCAGAAGGTAAATTCACCAGTTGCAGATGTTGGGTGAGATTCGCAATTGCTGCTTCATCTAATCCCGTAACACTGATAACTTGCAACTGGGAGTCAATTACTTCGTAATCGGCGATGATAATATCATCACCAAAATCGAAGTTGCTATCTTCCACTTCAGTAAAGTTTGTATCTACAGGCAAATATTCATCTAGAACTTCTGGCGATCGGGCCGACAGTTTTCGATCGAATTGGTATTCGATCAACCCTTCTACCTGCACTATATCCGTATCTGGGACTTGAGAACCGAGTTCGCTCACAAACTCATCTTCTTCTTCTTCTGAGAAACTACATTCTAGTGCGTTTGGATTTGGTTGCAGTCTGTTAATATGTTGAAGCAGAGGAGAAGCAGCAGCAACTTGTCCGAAAATCCCCTCATAGCTAACTCCTTCTGGCATCTCAACTGGCACTTGCACGGATACTGATTTTCCTTCAGGATCGACCCGCACGTCATCGCTAACAGCAACAAAAGCCGTATATTGCGACAAAAGCTGATAAGTCAACGCCGTATCTGTTACCGCTTCTACCCCGCTGGTGGTTTCCACGCCAAACATTTGATTCATCAAATCTTTGATTCGCGCACGTCCCCATAGTTGTGCAATAGCAGGATTACCGCTTTCCTCACCATTAAGTTCAAACGTCTTTTCATAACGTTTACCACCCGCAACCGTACCCATAATGTGCAGTTTTCCAGCAGTGCGATCTTGTTTTCGCCCAAATAAAACTAACGGCTGTTCGGCAAACAAATCAGGCGCAATTGATGGGTAAATTGCTGGTGATTCTCCAGTACCCTCCCAGCTTATTTCAATATTCGTCAGCACGGGATTGTTGATTTGTCGGAAGAACTTTTCTGCCACTTCCTCAGTCGGTTCATCCTGACGAATAACTTGAGAAGTTCCCAGTCCAATTTCTGCAACGCGATTCAACAAAAACCGATTAACGGAACTACCAACACCGAAACTATAAAGGCGATTCCCTTGTTTCAGTTCCCGCTGCACTTCCGCCATAACTTCATTTTCATTGCCGATATAACCATCAGTTAACAGCACAATACTCCGCAATCGCCCCGCTGGTGCTGCTGGGTAATTCAGCACCGCACGAATGCCATTAAGTAAATAAGTACCGCCATTAGCTTGCAACTGATTGATATAGTTAATTGCCAAAGCGCGATTTTGCGGTGTATTCGACAACGGTGCTGGTGATAGCTGAGTTGTGACATCGCAAAAATCGATAATTGTGAATGTGTCGTCGGGATTTAACCCATTAATAAATCGCCGCATTAGTTCCTGGGATTTCAGCAACGGATCGCCATTTTGGGAACCGGAAGTATCCATCAGAAACACCACATCTTTTGGCACTATTTCATTTGTACGATATTCTAATGCTGGAATCAGATAAATAGCGAAATGTCCGCCTCGTTCATCGGATTGAGTCAGCACAGTTGCTTGGGTGTTGTCGCCAGCAACTTGATAGCGCAGAATCAAATCTTTGTTGGGAATCGTGTCTTCTCCACCCAATTTTACCCGCACGATTTGACCCCCCTCTGTCCCCCCGCCACGGGGGGAAGATAAGTCAGAATTTTTGTTTGTGTGTTCGATGCGGATTTGGTGAGAAGTCGATCGCACATTTTGGATCGGCACACCCGCATCAATTTCGACCGTGACGCCAATATCATGCCCAGAACGAGTTCCCGGCGGTAGCACAGGAGCATTGAGCCGCGAAGCATCTGGAACCTCGTCGGTATCGCGGTTTAACGTCATTGGTGCTGTAGCTGTACCACCGCCAGAAGTATTAGTATCGATCGGCGTACCGGGAATAAATCGCGGCCCAACTACCATTGGAAACACAAATTCGTAGTTGCCACCCTCAAATTTTAGGCTTTCGGTGTAGCGAATAGTAACATCAATTTGCTCTCCAGGTTTGATGTTAGCAAGAGATTGGGTAAAGATATTATCCCTTTCTTGTTCTAATAAACCAGCAGTACGTCCTTGACGTTTAGCTTCTTCGTAGATTTGTTTCGCTTCTTCCCGTTTTTTAATGTTACCTTTGATAATGCGATCGCCTATTTTAATCTCCATGTCATCCACAGCCGCTTCATCCGGCAATGGAAAAACATAGACAGCTTCCAAAGGTTCGGTAAACGGATTTTCAAAAGTTTGTGTCACCTCCACTCGCGACACATTTCCAGCAATTTTCGCCTCAACTTCCGTATGTTGTAGGGGAAATACTAGCTGTTGTCCGTCGGGAGATTGCACATACAAACCCCCGCCCGGATTGGAGGAGGGATTTACTGTAGTCCTGGTCATAAGCTGTTACCTCCGAGACTATAAATATGTGTTAATACCAATTTCAAAAATATTTACCACCGCCTCTTTACCTTCTTCTCTCAAAGCCCCCCTTTTTAAGGGGGGTTTGGGGGGATCTCTTTCGTCGCATTGTTGTTTGAAATCGGTAGAAACTCGCCCTGTCCAAAAAGAGGCAGTCTTGGCGATTAACCACATCCTAGCCCAGCGGAAGCGATTATTGTAGCACAGAGAAGTAGTATTAACCGTAAAGGTTTACAGCGGTTGCCAATAATTAGAGCCTTGCTGCACTGAAAAAAACAGTTTTAATACCTGTTTGTAATTGAATTCAGGCTTTTGCTGAAATGTCATAGATAACTCAAGTTGCTAGTTACGTTCCATTGGCTCTTGTTCGGAATAGATAATCGGTACGTTGTTGCGCTTTAACGCTATAAGAGCGCTAAAGCGCAACAACGTACCTGCTGCTACCAGTTTTCATGATATAACTAGCAACTTACGTTAGATAATTGAGCCTCATCTGATTGTAACTTGCAAATTGTAAGTGGCGTTTCCTCGCGTACCACCGACAACAATCCGATAGTCACCCCTGGCAGGTAATTTGCCAGTAAAGCTGGTGGCTTCTTGCTTGAGGGTTCGTCTGTTTGGCGCAATGATGTCAAAAACAGCATTTTCCTCAGTAGAGGTGATGCTGACTGTCATTGTCTGGCCTGCGCGAGCATTAACCAGATAAGTATCTCTAGTTCCTCGCACTACAGCATCTTCTACAGTAGCTGAGTTTGTTCCTCGTGCAAACTCAATGCGCCGCGTGCGATTCTGTTGAGCAATTAAGAATTGTGGGTTAGCTGTTGCCCTATTCCTGATGGTGGGTGTCTCGTTTGTGGCTATAGCATTTAAGTTTGGTGTCAAGAATAAAGACGCACTAACACCAAATAATGCTAGCTTGAATACCTGTTTGTCATTCAATTCCTGTGGCATTAAAAGTCTCCTAATACAATTCGGTCGATCCTAGATACATTCCCAGACAACAAGATTCCGGGTTAAAGTCAAATTTGATGAATTGGATTCTAGCCTTCATATTCGCTGTCAATCTCAACATCAAGAGTTTCTTCATCCACCCGCAGATACAGAACATTAGGCCGACAGCAAACTTGACAATCTTCAATATAGGATTGCTGTCCACCCGCACTTAGGTCAACAAAGATTAAATTCGGTTCGCCGCAGTATGCACAAGTATACTCAGATGTTGTTTGCATTTAGTTGGATGTTTTGCTACTAATTTTAAATTTGTTGTTCGCATTCTCGTTTTGTTACTTCATGGCGATAGCTAAACATATCCTTTAATCTAGCATTTACCCACCAACCCAAAATAAGTTCGGCGATCGGCCCTCCAGGTAACTCATAAGCGATCGCATCTGTCAACCTGGTTTTACCATTCTCTTGGACGAACTCATGTCGATGCACCCAAGATTCCATTGGCCCAGCAATTTGTCGATCGCTAAATACTCTGTACCTCTCGCATTCAGTATGACGCGCAACCCACCGCACGGGCAATGGCCCCAACAAAAGGCGAAACTCGGAAATAGCACCCACCTCAAGTCCACCTTCGCGGCGAACCACTTGCACGGGTTGCCAAGGTGGGGTGAGGATTTGCAGAATATCATCTCTTTCGTGAAAGTTCCAGACGACTTCCACGGGTGCATCAATTAGAGAGCAATGTTTGAAATGTAACACGATAAAAAATAGCCTTTGCAGCTTTAAGCTACAAAAGCTACATTATCATAACTTGGGCACCAGAGATTAGAAACCCGGTTTCTAATCTCTGGGTTTCTGGGTTTCACTGAATATCGAACCAACCATTTTTTCCGAGAAAAGGGGTTGACAATAGTGCAGCTTGTTCCTTTATTAACGCAAGTTGCTAGTTATATAATTGAGGCTGGTATTAGGTACGTTGTTGCGCTTTAGCGCTCTTATCCAAGTTGGTATAAGAGCGCTAAAGCGCAACAACGTACCCAGAGTGCAAGTAACTAGCAACTTGCGTTATTATTTATCTCTACCTATTTACCCAGCGATCGCCCTCTTAGAACCTATCCGAAAAGTCAGTTTTTTTTACCGCAGATGAACGCAGATGAAAAGATTTTTCGGTATGGCTCTTAAAGCGAAAACAACTGCATTATCTTCTCCATGTCGCCCTTTCTCTGAGAATAACTCGGCGATTCCGAGTAACGGTTAGCTCATTACGGGTAAGGGTGTAACGAGTATCCCCATTAACCGCTACAAATCGATCTCTAGTATAGCTTTGCAGGGGTAGAGTGATGCCCCCCGTGGTTCCATTCTTGGCAAGACCGACGTAAGTATTCGGGAGATCTCCTCCACAAATATACACCAGAAAGTTTTTTGTTTCGGCAGTGACGTACAAACTACCACCGCTGTTTTCTGGGCAAGCATCTGCTTGAGCTAGGATGGTGTTAGAATTTGATAAAGTTGCCGTTGCTGGTGTGTTATCCTGGAATGGATTGACAGTAACAGCTTTTGCTAAAGGTGCTAAGCACAAAGACGTAGCGACTGCGATCGCAAACAGCTGTAATGCCTGTTGATAATCTAGTTTAGCCTGGCTCGATTTCACGGTTTAATTCACTCCAGAATATTGGTATATAGCTTTGCTGAATATTATACCTCTTACTTAAGCCAGTAATACAACTTTTAAGATGCGAGGTATATTGGCATATTTACATTTCAACAAAGTTCTGATGCGATCGGTTCACCCATTTAAGGTATTTTCACAAAAAGTCTTCAGTTAAAATGAGATGTAGCCGTGGCTAAGTGCTTTTCCAACGTTGCCAGAGTCAGTGGCCCTTGCAAGTGACTCCAAGGCAATACTCGATCTGTTGACCAGTCAGCATGAACGTAGTAACCTAACTCTGGTAGTTTTCCCCGCAATTCCTTAAAAGCACGGCGGTAACTACCCAGAGAATCGCCATACTGCCTAGTTAATTCTAACAGATGGGATAGTCTGCGATCGCCCCTCGATAGCAACGCCTGAATTACCGAATCCTTATAACTTTCCGGTCGAAACTCCATACCCTGCGGCCTCAATTGCTTCTCCAAAAATTTCAACCGCTTTTCTGCTTCTGGATTCACACCAAACCACTGAAACGGTGTGTGCGCTTTCGGCACAAATGTGCTGCATCCCAACGTCAAACGCAAACCAGGTGCAGCTTTTTTGATATCCCGCATCATCGCCACAGTTGCATCTAAATCCCCTGCTTCCTCACCGGGAATACCAACCATACCGTAAAGTTTTATCCCCTTTAATCCACCAGCTTTAGCATTCACCACAGCTTGGATAATCTCATCATTGTGCAGTTTTTTATTAACAATTTGTCGCAGACGTTCCGAACCGCTTTCTACAGCAATTGTGATAGAACGAGTATCGCGTTTTGCCAAAGTTTCTGCTAACTTTCGAGTTACGGTATTTGTCCGCACAGAAGCGATACTCAGACGAACATTATCATATTTTTCTTGACTTATATAATCCAGCAAATCTTCAAATTCTGGATGTTGAGTCACAGAAGCACCCAGCAATCCCAATCTGTCTGTGATTGCCAAACCTTTTTCAATAGCAGGAATCAAAGAATCTGCCAAACTTGCCGTGCGAAAAGGCAACGTTAGATAACTTGCCAAACAGAAGCGGCACATCTCTGGACAACTGCGTACCACTTCCACCATATAGATATTTTCCCACGCCGCTTTCACTGTTACAACAGTTGAAGCAGATAGAACATTGCCACGATAAGTCTGCTTTTCTACAGTGTTGGGAATTTCTACATCTACTGGTTGAATTGATTTGAGATCGCCAGTGACATCCTGATAAGTCACTTCGTACAAACTGGGCACATAAACGCCTGGAACTTGTGCCAACTTTCTCAGTTGAGTTTGCCTATCTGCGTTTCGTACTTCTTTGTATACTTCAATAAAATTGCCCAGTAAGTTTTCGCCATCGCCTAGCAAAATAATGTCGAAAAATTCGGCGAAAGGTTCTGGATTGGCAGTCAGCACTGGGCCACCACCAAATATTAGCGGATTGTCGTTGTCACGAGTAGCCGAACGTAAAGGAATTTCTAGAAATTCCAACAAATTCAGGATATTTACATAATCCAGTTCCCAAGACATGGAAAATCCCACTAATTCAGGCTTTCTCGATAGCGCTTCGTGAGTATCGGTGAATAAACGGCTTACTTCAATATCTGGACGCATTGCCAAAGTTGCCCATACAATTTGATAGCCGAGACTGGTGATACCAACGCTGTACTCGTTCGGGAAAGCAAAGATGGTGGGTATGGCGTCGCTGTTGGGCGTCGCTGGCGTAAACAGGAGGCGTTCGTCAGAAAATAGATCTTTAATCACGGGGAACTTTTAACGGGGAACAGGGAACAGGGAAAGAGGGAAAATGGAAAGAGGGAAGATGGAAAAAACCATCTCTTTTCTTTTCTTCCCCGTTCCCTTTGTTTCTGAATAGTAGTGCTAACATTGGAAGAATTGTATTTCCCAACGCTTTTGCAGAGGGAATACAGGGCGTAGTAGTCCGTCCGGTAAGGATCGGACCTGACAAAAGGGTTGTACGAGGCAAATGTGATATTTGTCTATAAAACCTCTAACTATACCATAACGTGAAGTACCAATGCTTCATTGAAACGTGGCTTCCTGTTTCATCTAACCTTGCCTCGTTGGTAACCAAAAAGGGGCTAAGGGCTAGGGACTAGAGACTGGGGAAATAGAGAAAAGATTCATGTCTAGATACGTAAGTCGAGAGGTTAGGTGTCAATATTAAATCCGCTACTTTTAAGTATGGGGATTCCCGACGCCCGACGCTCGACGCTCTAGCCCCTCTTTAATTTCTGAGCCAAAAATTCGTACCGAGTACCTAAATCAGCACAAAGTTAACTAAAATCCGTCTGAATGAATATCAACCAATTTCCCGGCTAAAAGATTTATCAGCCGATAAACTGGACACAAAAGCCAGAGCCACATAAGGCAGCTTTGGCATTCCGATCGATAAAATAAGCAAAAAACAAAGCCATTAATAGCTTGGCCTCTGTTATGTGTGAGGGTTTAACGTGACAAAGTTTATTCCAAAACTCGAAGAAATTTCCACCAAGAGCAGTGGGTTTGAAACTGACGTAGAACCTACCTCTGGCAGGGATTCCAAGACAATTGAACGGGAACCTCCCTTTGAGATCGAAACCAAGGAGCAGGTGGCGACGAGAACCCAAGAGCAGGAAAGTAGAAGAGAATCTCCCCCTCTTATCTCCACTGAGTCAGAAATTCCTACTGGGCAGCATTTTTCTCCCCCCCAGAAACGTCCGGGTTTAGATCTCAGGGCAGCAGCGACGAAGCTAACGCTAGGATTCCAGCAGGTTTCGACTCAAATCGCCACCAAAATACAGATTCCGGGCATAAAGAAGCCAGACCTAGAAAACTTCACCCATAAAGTACTGGATTCGCGGTGGCTAGATCCAAAAAATCCCTTTTATCGCAGCCGTAAATTTTTGATTGGGGCGGGTCTTGGTGTCGGGGTTGGCGGTAGCGCTCTAGCACTAGGCGTGACATGGTGGAAAATAGACCGCAGTCTGCCCGACCCTGCCTATGTTCTCACCTTCGTGCGAGACGGCACCCTGACAATCAAAGCCGCAGATAACACAATTTTGCAACAAATCGGGCCAGCTACTCGCGAAAAGCTCAAACTCGAAGAAATGCCGCCCCAGTTGGTGCAAGCCTTCATTGCATCGGAAGACCGCCGCTTTTACCAGCATAAAGGTGTCGATTACCAAGGCATTGGCAGAGCAATGTTCTCAAATCTGATCGCACGCGACGTGGTGGAAGGAGGTAGCACCATCACCCAACAGCTGGCGCGGACAGTCTTCCTCACCCAAGAACGGAGTTTCTATCGCAAACTTCAGGAAGTCTTTCTGGCTCAGAAAATTGAGCAGAAGATGAGCAAAGACCAAATTCTCGATCGCTATATGAATTTGGTTTATCTGGGCGAAGGTGCTTATGGAGTCGCAGATGCCGCCTGGGTATACTACAGCAAACCGCTCAAAGAACTGACACTGCCTGAAATCGCCACCATCGTCGGAGTAACGCCAGCTCCCAGTGTCTACTCGCCGCTAATCAATCCTAAAGCAGCCGAGCAGCGTCGCAATATTGTGTTGCAGCGAATGCAAGAAGCTGGTTTTATTACCGCCGACGAAGCTAAGAGTGCCGAAGTTGCGCCAATGGCGCTCAAACCAGCACCTCCCAAACGGCTTTCTACCGAAGCAGAATACTTTACCTCCTACATCCAGCAGGAATTAGCCAAGTACGTCTCCCCAGATGCACTGGAAGCCGGAGGTTTGACCGTTGAGACAACCCTTGAGCAGAAGTGGCAGAAAACAGCAGAACAAACAGTCCAAGATGTACTGAAAACCTATGGCCCCAATCAGCGGTTTGGGCAAGCTGCTTTAGTATCGATCGATCCCCGCAACGGTGAAGTCAAAGCGATGGTGGGGGGAACAGATTTTGAGAAAACCCAATTCAATCGCGTCACCCAAGCCCAGCGTCAGCCTGGATCTACCTTTAAGGGGTTTGTGTATGCGACTGCTGTAGCAGCTGGCTTCTCCCCCTACCGAGGCTACCTGGACGCCCCCCTAACAGTTGACGACTATACACCCAAAAACTACGGTGGCGACAACGCAGGCTGGATCTCGATGAGAGATGCCCTAGCCCGGTCTATCAACGTAGTCGCCGTTAAAGTTTTACTTGATGTCGGATTTCAACCCGTCATCGACGTAGCTCACAAAATGGGCATCAAATCAGAACTCAAGCCCACCTATTCCCTCGCTTTAGGAGCTTCCGAACTTAATCTCCTAGAACTGACCAACGCCTACGGCACCCTGGCTACCGGGGGTCTTTATGCAGAATCCCACGGTATTCGCCGGGTTCTCGACCAGCGCGGTAACGTTCTCTACCAAGCTAACTTTAAGCCCCAACAAGCCATAGACTCAGATACAGCCTCCATCATGACTTGGATGCTGCGGGAAGTGGTCAACGGCGGTACTGGTCGTCCGGCTTCCTTAAATGGGCGACAAGTTGCGGGTAAGACAGGCACCTCTGACCAAGCTCGCGACCTCTGGTTTATTGGCTACATTCCCCAAACGGTGACGGGAGTTTGGCTGGGCAATGACGATAATACTCCTACTTCGGGCAGCAGCGGCACAGCAGCCCTCACCTGGAACAAATTTATGGTCAAAGCGGTAGAGGGTATGCCTGTTGAGCAATTTGCCCAGCGACCGCAGAAACTGGAAGGTCGTAAAGCCGCGATCGCAGTTCAGCCTATCAAGCCGGGACGAATTTATTCCGCTAAAATTGCTAGAACTGCAAATAATGACGATCGACCTGCTCCCAGAAAAAGTCGCTTACGCAGCCAAGATAGCGATGACAAACCAGTTACCCGTCGCGTCCGAAGCCAACAAGACTCAGACACTCCTCAACCACAATCCCGCAGACGTCGCTCTTACCAAACTACACAAGCAACAAGTTCTGCCAGCGATACCCCATCACCACGCCGCATTCGATCGGAAAGACCTCGGCGGCGCTATACCCCCGATACCGACTCTGCACCAGCACAGCCAGTAAGGCGGTTAAGGCGGCGCTATACCCCCGATACCAACTCTGCGCCTTCAACACAGTATCGGGCCTCTAGCCGTCGTCGCACCGTGCAATACAGCGCTCAATCAGAACAGCCCCGTCGTCGCACCGTGCAATACAGCGCTCCCTCAGAGCAGCCCCGTCGTCGCACAGCGCAAAACAGCGCTCCCTCAGAGCAACCCCGTCGTCGCACCGTGCAAAACAGCGCTCAATCAGAGCAACCCCGTCGTCGCACCGTGCAAAATAGCGCTCAATCAGAGCAACCCCGTCGTCGCACCGTGCAAAATAGCGCTCAATCAGAGCAGCCCCGCCGTCAGCGGCGTTACTCGACCGCTTCTTCAACCCCCGCACAGCCTCGGTCGGCGCGACGCCAGACTCGGCGTGCCTCCTCGACAAGCTCTCGATCGGCCCAACGACGGGCCCCCGCTCTTGCCAGTCCCTTACCAGCTTCAGCTCCTCCTAGCATCGAACTCAACAGTCACCAGTAACTAAAAAAGTCAAAAGTCAAAAGTCAAAATAAAATTGGTCATTAGTCATTAGTCATTGGTCATTAGTCATTCTCCCCCTCTCCCCCACTCTTCCCCTAGCCTCTTTTTGACTTTTGACTTTTGACTTTTCTCCCCCACTCCCCCTCTCAAAGATTAAGATTGGTTTCAAACTTGGGGGGGATGGATAATTCTACTCATATTTTCTACCCTGTAAACAGTGATTTATTCAGGAGTTGCCAAATGATGAGCATATTGATGGAAGCTGCCGCCAACGCTGCTAATCCCCCTGCTTTTCCCGTTTCCGTTACCGTCGTCTACGTTGTTGGTTTTATTGCCGCCGTGAGCATTGGCTCAATTGCTTGGTACAATTCCAAGCGTCCTGTGGGTTGGGAAGACAAAGAGCGTCCCAGTATTGTGCCTGAAGTTAAGAAAGATGAAACTCCTGGGATCGGCACGCCCCAAGGCTAATTGGTAATTGGTAATTGGGACTGGGGACTGGGGACTGGGGACTGGGAAAATATTTTTTCATTCTTCATCCTTCTTCCCAATCACCAATCCCCAATCCCCAATCCCCAATTAACTAATTGGAATTCTCCACCCAGCGGCGGTAGAGCTTTTGAATCCCTCCTAGTACGCGACTCTGAACTGGCTGGGATGACTCGTTGGCTGGGTCGAGTTGCTGTAACCTCGTCAGAAGTTTGGCTTCTTCGTTGGCGACATTCCCATCACTGTAAATTAAGGCGCTGATGGCTTCCATGAGGTTTTGGCATTCTTCCGAGGTGGGGCGATCGCCTAAATACTCTTCCACCCACCGATAGCACTCGTTCGGTTCCACAGACCGAAATTCATACAGCAAAGGTTTAATCTCCGGATCGTCTGCAACTCCCTTTTCCTTAGCCACCCGGTGCAGATATTCCCGTTCCTCTGGCTGAATTTTGCCATCAATCCAGGCAGCGCCGATGAGAATTTTGATGAGATTTTTGACGTTGGAGTTAGCTACCATTGGCTTTTCCCTGATTTTTTTTAATAGATTATCAATCTGACCGAGTATCCTGCTGCTTCCTTAGCCTCACCATAAAAAAACCGTCCATTATATGTCGGTGCGGCCATACTTTTATCCACCCATCAGGCATTGTAAAGGCTGCTGCCGGTGAACTGGGATCTGGCGGGTCAATTTGCCAATTTGGGTGAGAGTCCAAAAAAGTTTGAATGACATTTTCATTCTCCTGTGGATGCAGGGTGCAGGTTGAATAAACGAGGATACCACCACACTTGACAAAAGTTGCGCTATGTGCTAGCAATTCACTTTGAAGAGTGGAAAGTTCTCGCACCGTCTCTGGCGTTTGTCGCCAACGGGCATCAGCGTGGCGGTGCAGAGTACCTAATCCTGAGCATGGCACATCGAGTAAAACTCTGTCAGCTGTGTTGGTAAATTGAGGCAAGTTGCGGCTATCGCCTGTGCAGATTTGGATGGATTTGAGGTTGAGTCGTTTGGCGTTTTGCTGGAGTTTTTTGAGGCGGGAGGAAGTGCGATCGCACGCCCACACTTTTCCATCATCTTTCATCAATTCTGCAATATGCGTTGTTTTTCCCCCTGGTGCCGCACAAGCATCAATTATTACTTCGCCCGGTTGGGGGTCGAGTAGATGTGCTACCATTTGGGCGCTACTGTCTTGCACCATCCACCAACCCTCGCTGAAACCGGGTAATTTTTGAATTGCACCAGTACTGCCTATTAATCTTAATGCTTGCGGCAAATGAGGAACGCGCTTAACTAGAATACCAGCCGATTTTAACGCAGTTTCAACTTGTTCGATCGATGTTAGCAGAGGATTTATCCGCAAGTCAATTGTCGGTGGTTGGTTCATCCATTCGCACAGCTGTTCTGTTTCTGCTTCCCCCAGTTGTTCCAACCACAATTGCACAATCCAGTCTGGATAACTGTGCAAAATACCCAATCTTTCAACTGGATTTTCCGGTAACTGTAGGGGAGATGTTTCAACTTTGAGAAAATCTTGTCTTGTGGAGTGGACATCCTGCCCGCCCGACTCTAATAATGACAGGCGAGACGCCTGCCCCACAAGAGTCAAACGGATATATTGTCGCAATAAACCATTAACCACACCGCTGAGTGCAGAAAATCCGTTTTCTTTAGCTAGTTGAACGGTGGTATTAACAGCAGCGGAATCGGGAATATGGTTGAGATAACGAAGTTGATATAAACCTAAATGTAGAATTGTGCGTAGATCTGGAGGTTGTGCGGAAGCTTTCTTTTTTCCTAATTGGTCGATGATAGCGTCGAGTGTTCTTTGCCTTCTCACACTACCATATAGTAATTCTGTCACCAATCGTCGATCGGCATCGTTGAGGTTAGACGATCGCAACACGCGATCGAGTCCCACATCCGCAAATGCCCCCCTGCGAACGTCACGAAGAGCGAGAAATGCTATTTGACGGGCGTTTGGCAGATTCATGCTGGCAACTAATGATAACCATTCCAAAAGACGCGAAGCACAATCATAACTTACTGAGAGGAATTTGTAGAAATTCGGCAACGGATTTAGCCAAACGAGAGCTGGTATTCGCATCCAGCAATTTATCCACAGTCAGGGTTATATTTTCACCAGACGCCATCAGAAGGCTAATGCTGTAATATTTGGAGGACTTAGGTTTGCCGGGGAAGTATAACTTTTTTTTGTGTTCGATCACTACAACCATTGCAATTTTACGCACAGAACATTGGATGACGTTACTTTGCAAGCCTTGTACTTGTAACAGCAGGCGATCCAGAGGTTTATTAAAGTAACAATTTACTGAGCCAATCTTCTGTGCCGCAGCCAAAAAACCATATGCGATCGAGAGAAACCCAAGAATAGGACTTAAGAGAACAACTGATAAAACAACACCACGTCCATAAACTGCTGCAACTATTCCAAAGCATAGTAAAAAAGATCCTATCCCTACAGATAGGCATCCTATTATCAGTGCAGCACCTGTATCGGGATCTTGTTGGAGTATCAGCCTGGTTTTTGTTTGCTCCACAATTCTCATTCAACACCTCTAACTCATGCTGCGGTAAAGGAAACACTTCTACGGAAGTCTTCCTTAAAATGCTAATTATATCCCTCTCATAGAGACATTCGACTCGGCCTTGTGTTTGATGAAATCTGCGATCGCATTGCCGTAGTCTGCGGGTCAGATATTAGCGTAGCTTAGTCATTCCAGTTATGCTTTTGCCATCTGTCAAAGGATGGATATTCAGTAATTTGAACTGCATAGGATGTAGAGGAAGAGGAGGAAGGGCCGATCGCCTTTGCCATTAACATATCCCGCTTATTTCCGCCGAAACTTCTGATAAGCTTCGACTATTGCCTATTCCTTCAATAATCACATTACTCTTGACTAATTCAGCTAAAAAATGTCTCATTTTATGATGTCCTAAACGAGAAACAATTAGATAACTAATTTCTGTCAAAACCGTCATCTGTAAAACTAATTTTTCCTTTAAATTACTGACAACATCGATTACCGGACGATGATTATTGTCTTTACTATTAACCGTTGCTAATAAAAAACTTGTATCTAAAATAGTCGTCATTACTGCTTGTGTCCTTGATGAGAAAAGGGGTCTAGAGGAATTATTATGCGAATGTTCACTCCTGTTCATTCTTGTAGTAGCACAGCATAATTAAAACCTTGGTATTACCGACATATTGATGATGCCGTGCCCCTACAGCATATTTGACCCAAAAGAACCTAAAATGTCAAGGTGTAAATTGATCGAGGAGAGACGATTACTAACATCGGCATAAAGTGCTAAAGCCCAAACGCCTCCAATGACCTCGTCCGCTTTCCTTTCCATCTCCATCGTTCACTGCATAGCCTCTAACAGTATCATAATAAAAGCTATCTGTCGATAAGAAAAGCAATTTATGACCATCTCAGTTGACTCCCCCAAACACAAAAAAGCCAAAGCCCTCAAACCGGGTAGCCGCCGCCCCGCCAAAGAACTATGCAGCGAATGCGGCCTTTGCGATACATACTACGTTCATTATGTCAAGGAAGCTTGCGCTTTCATCAATCAGCAGATAGCCGAACTGGAAGAGGAAATCCACGGGCGCAGTCGCAATCTCGATAACCCCGATGATTGGTATTTTGGCGTCAATCAAAGTATGATGGCAGCACGCAAAACCGAGCCGATACCGGGCGCACAATGGACGGGAATTGTCAGCAGTATTGCCATTGAAATGCTGAATCTCGGTTTAGTTGAAGGCGTTGTTTGTGTCCAGAATACCAAAGAAGACCGCTTTCAACCAATGCCAATCATTGCCCGTACCCCAGCAGAAATTCTAGCAGCAAGGGTAAATAAACCAACCCTTTCGCCTAATCTTTCTGTGCTAGAACAAATCGAACAATCTGGCCTGAAAAGACTGTTAGTAATTGGGGTCGGTTGTCAGATTCAAGCATTACGCGCAGTCGAGAAAAAACTAGGTTTAGAAAAGCTCTATGTTTTGGGTACTCCCTGTGTCGATAATGTCACCCGCGCCGGATTGCAAAAATTCTTAGATACCACCAGTAGATCTCCAGAGACAGTGGTATATTACGAATTCATGCAAGATTTTCAAGTTCATTTCAAACACGAAGATGGTTCGCTTGAAAAAGTACCGTTTTTTGGACTAAATACCAAAGAACTAAAAGATGTATTTGCGCCTTCCTGCATGAGTTGTTTTGATTACGTCAATTCATTGGCAGATTTAGTCGTCGGCTACATGGGCGCACCCTTTGGTTGGCAGTGGATTCTGGTCAGAAATAATACCGGACAAGAAATGCTGGACTTAGTGAAAGACCAGTTAGAAACTCAACCCGTAATGTCTCAAGGAGATAGACGAAACGCTGTCCAGCAAAGTATTCCCGCCTACGATAAAGGAGTAACTCTTCCCATGTGGGCAGCTAAATTAATGGGCGTGGTAATTGAAAAAATCGGCCCCAAAGGATTGGAATATGCCCGTTTTTCCATTGATTCCCATTTCACCCGCAACTATTTATATGTGAAACGGCATCACCCAGAAAAGTTAGCAGCCCATGTGCCAGAATATGCCAAACGAATAGTAGGGCAGTATAAATTGCCAGAATCTTAAATAAGAAACCCGGTTTCTTGGAGAAACCGGGTTTCTCTATACCTTTTCTTCTTCGTGTACTTCGCGCACGCTACGCGAAGGTGGTTATAAAAATTAATATTTCCCAGATACCAACCAGTGTACAGATCAAAAACTGTCATCACATTAGGAAACATCGATCGATATTTTAGATATCTTGGAATAGAAAATGCCAACACCTAAAATTTCAGGAGGGCTGTTGCAATGTTCCTCAATGCTATGCGGCAGTTCAAACACGGTAAATTCTTGGCTTGGATAGCTGTTCTGAGCGCTACATCTGTTTTCGCACAAACCGCGAATTTCGGTAAAATTAGTCTAGCACCGGGCTTTGAGCCAGGAACTGCGATCGCCACAGGTTCCACAGGAGGATCTTTTTCTCTACCTTCTCTAGCCAATCGCGATCGCCACAACAACTTCTGTTTGGGATATAGCGGCAATCAAACTCCCGATCACATCATGACATTGCAGCAAGACTTTCCCAAACTAAGCCTACAGGTAGACAGTCGCGGTACCGCAACCACCTTGGTAATCAAAGGGCCAAACGGCAGCATTCGTTGCGGCAGTGCGACCCTGGAAGACACAGACTGGAAAGCAGGTAACTACAGCATCTGGGTTGGTGCCAAAAACGAAGGCGTCATCACCGACTACACCCTCTTTGTGCGCCAATAGTCAAAACCGAAATAAAAAGGGCATTCAGAACGTTAAGATCAAAAATGGCCTGTTTTGCCAAACTTGGTAACCACTCGTGCTAAACGCCCTGCTAGCTGATTTTCGCATCATCTTCGAGCGCGACCCTGCCGCTCGCAACTGGCTAGAAGTCTTATTTTGCTACCCCGGCCTGCAAGCGCTGGTATTTCATCGTTTTGCCCGCTGGCTAAACTTATTGGGTATTCCCTTTATACCCCGCTTCATATCCCACATAGCTCGTTTTTTGACGGGTATTGAAATACACCCAGGTGCAGCGATCGGACAAGGGGTTTTTATTGACCACGGGATGGGTGTCGTAATTGGAGAAACTGCGATCGTGGGCGACTATGCTCTGATCTATCAAGGGGTCACCCTTGGCGGTACGGGCAAAGAAAGCGGCAAGCGCCACCCAACTTTAGGAGAAAATGTGGTAGTGGGAGCCGGTGCTAAGGTGCTGGGCAATATCCAAATTGGCAACAATGTTCGCATTGGTGCTGGATCGGTAGTGCTGCGGGATGTTCCTTCCGATTGCACCGTCGTAGGCATTCCCGGTAGAATTATCTATCGCTCTGGAGTGCGGGTTAATCCCCTGGAACATGGCAGTTTGCCTGACTCTGAAGCACAAGTGATTCGCACTTTAGTCGATCGCATTGAATCCCTGGAACAACAACTCCAAGACCTCCAAGGTCAAGTTTCTTCAATACCATCTCGCATACCAGTTAGCATAGCAGCAGCGATCGAAAGTTGCGAGCGGGCTTTGCTAAATTCAGATTCACCCGATCGTCATCTTCCCAGTTGTCGGATCAGAGATAAGGCAATTCAAGAATTCCTAGATGGTGCGGGAATCTAAAATAAAAACCCCAGATAAACGCAAATAACTTTCTTATCATCTGTGTTCATCTGTGTTTATCTGTGGATATCTGTGGTAAAAAAATATCCAATTAAGGATTGACAGCTTCCGCAGACCAATTGCCATCGCCATCTACCCAATACAAACATCGGTTTTGCGGTTCTCCCCGCAACTCTAAAATATCTACCTGTTCTGGTTGCAGCAATAATAAGCAAAAATGCGATAACGGTTGAATTGGATCTGGGGGTGGCGGGGCGAAAGCCTCAGCGTCCGCTCTAGGTTCACCGGGATGGGGCCCTGCAAATTGTAACCTAGCCGCGTCAGAAAGTTCTTGCCAACTAATCTGACGCGCTTTTTGCAAGGCGGGGTCGGGATAATTTTCTCCTACCAGAGTCAACTTTCCCAAAATCCGGTATTGTTCGCGAGTTTCGGGAAAGTACCAGCAAGCTTCTCCCCAGGGCTGGCGATCGATTTCAAGGGCTTTCTGACTGCGGCTGTCGGTGACAAATTTTAGTCGATCGGTATCGTCTAGAAAGCCCCGGAAAACCACTGTACGGTTAGCAGGGCGTCCATCAACCCGGATGGTAGCCAGTTGCAAGTAACGGGCGTAGACAAGGCTACGGTTGCGGTGGAGAGCGCGAGCGAGGTGCGATCGCCAAGGTGCAAGAGACATAAAGAATTTTAGATTTTAGATTTTTTTAAGCTCTTTGTTCCCCAATTTCCATAAATAGCGCCAGTTTCAGGATTTGGCCACGCTTTACCACTATATCTGCGATCGCTTATAGTAGTCGATCTGTCCAACTTTCAATCTGACTTGACCTATGGTTCGAGAACTTGAGCGGGAAAATCAGACCAATCAGTTTCCGGAAACTGCACCAGCTGCTAATCCTGTGTTTTTTAGAACATACAGCCGCCGTACCGACACAGGGCGCGAGACATGGGAGGAAGTATGCGATCGCACCGTGCGAGGATTAACGAAACTGGGCCAACTCACCCCCGCAGAAGCCGCCCTCATACACCGGATGCAGCGCCAGCTAAAAGCCCTCTCCTCCGGTCGCTGGCTGTGGGTAGGCGGTAGCGAGTGGGTAGAGAAACCAGAAAACTTTTCCGGTGCATACAATTGCAGCAGCACCAACATCTACGACTGGAGAGCCTTTGGCTTGCTCATGGATTTAGCCATGATGGGCTGTGGAACAGGCGCAGTCCTCGAACCCAAGTATATAAATCAACTTCCCCCCATTCGCAATCGCCTCCATGTCAGCGTCCAAGGTGAAATTGGTTTTACTCCAGCTAATCAACGCCGAGAAGAGACACAGGTCAAAATAGAAGCAAACCAAGCCACCATCTACGTTGGCGACAGTCGTCAAGGCTGGGTCAAATCTTATCAAACCCTCCTAGAATTATCCACCGACGAACAATTCTCAGGAGAAGTTCAAGTATCAATAGATTTAAGCGATGTTCGTGCAGCCGGAGAACCTCTTAAAGGCTTTGGCGGAGTTGCCAATCCTGTTAAATTGGCAGAACTTTACGATCGTGCTGCATCTATTCTGAATAAAGCTGTAGGAAGACAATTAAATTCAGTCGAATGCTGTCTATTAATTGATGAAGCCGCTGTCACGATAGTGGCCGGAAATATTAGAAGGTCAGCTGGCATGAGGCAAGGCTTTAGCGATGATGAACTATTTGCTAATGCTAAATCTAATCTCTGGCAGCAGGATGCTAATGGCAACTGGCGCATCGATCCAGAACGAGATTCCCTGAGAATGGCAAACCATACTCGTGTATTTCACCACAAACCAACTCTTGAAGAGTGCATAGAAGCCGTTCGCAAACAATATTATTCTGGCGAGGGTGCCATACAATGGGCTGGTGAATCAGTTGCTAGATCTAACTGCGATCTGCTACACACCCCTGAGCTAAAAACTAATTTTTTGAAAGCTTACAGCGAAGGTAAAGCTCAACAATGGTTGCACGAAAACTATCCTAATATTGCTCCCGATGAGCTAGAGCATCGTTTAGCTCGTGTCGGACTTAATCCGTGTGGTAAATAATTTGCCTCACGTTAAAAACCTCGCAAATTCGGAGAAAACTGCGATGTTAACTCCGAGGTAAGTAGAGGAAATAAAAAGCCTTTACCACCGTAGAGCGTACCAGATGAACCTTCTTTACGAAGAATATAATTCTGGCAAGAGTGCGGGGCGCTTACAAACAAAGTAAGTGAAAATGTACGCCGAGCTACAGGGAAAACAGAATCTGTAGAACTAAAGGATAAAAAGCCTTTAGGATAACACAACTGGAAATCATAGGCTCAAACTTCCACTGTAATTTGGCTGAGATACATCTGAACCAAATTGACCCACACAATTACAAAGAACAAGAGGAGGCTTTCACCGCAGGGGCGCTGTCTGTAGCAACATTACTAAATCACAAATTTGGTGAACCGCGCTATCAATACAGTCGGGAATTAGACCCAATTGTAGGCGTATCCTTCACAGGTTTATTCGACTTCTTTGTCAATGCTTTTGGAGTTGATTGGTTGCGCTGGTGGACAGAAGGACGCCCGGAAACTGCCCAAGGATTGCAGTTTAAACGGCGTGAGGAAGAGTATCTAAACCGCTGGCGAGAAACTGTGCATAGCGTAGTGTGGGATTATTGCGATCGCCACAGCATCAAACGCCCAAATCGTTGCACAACAGTTCAACCTTCTGGAACGAAATCTCTACTCACAGGCGCATCTCCCGGATGGCATCCACCAAAAGCCCAACGATTTATCCGACGTATTACTTTCCGCAAAAATGACCCCGTAGCTTTAGCCTGCATTGACTACGGTTACAATGTCATTCCATCTCAATCAGACAAAGATGAAAATGGGAATCTATTAAATGATCCCTTCGATACTCGATGCTCAGAATGGCTGATCGAAATTCCCGTTGCTGTAGATTGGGCTGACTTGCCGGGAACTGATGAAATTGAGATCGGCAAATTTTCAGCCTTGGCACAAACCGACTTTTATATGCAGGTTCAAAAATTCTATGTGCGACACAACACAAGCGCCACGATTGAATTGCGGGAAAATGAGGTGGAAGCTTTAGGTACTCGGATTTATGAAGCGATCCGAGATGATGAAGGCTACATTTCTGCTGCACTTCTAGCTCGATTCGACTCGCTTCAAAACTTCCCTCGCTTGCCATTTGAGCCGATCGCAAAACAGGAGTACGATCGATTGTTAAAAGAAGTGGGAATCCGCCGCAAGACCGATGATTTCCTTGCCGCCTTGATGCGCTACGATTCAGGCTATTTAACAGAAGCAGGGCCAGCCGGTTGCGATTCGGATAAATGTATGATGCCGGAACAAAAACCTGTATAGGTACGTATTCAGCTGCGATCGCACGCTAGAATCCCAGTGGAATCGATCTGCATTTCATCCAGATCTGTGGAACAGATCGCTCACGCCGACACCAACCAGGAGACTCCCAATGTTCCTCGATGAACTGACCCCCATCTTCAACGAACTTACCCAGCACCCAGTCTCCTTTCTGGGCGGGTTTTTCTCTGGTATATTTCGACTCAACCTAGCTGAAGACCCCATCAAAAGCTGGCTCGACGAACAGGCGGGCGTTACTACCTCCACTTCCACTGCTAGTGAAAATCACAATGGCAAAAGTAGTGGCCCGCAGTCGATTTCGATCGATTGACCCAAATTGCCTGACTTTGGCTCAGGCGGAAACAATGGTCTGCTCTAAGTCAGGGGCAGACCCTTTGTTTTTGCTTGCTTATCGCAAATTTGTATAAAACGAGACTGCGAAAACCCAGCAGCTTGTTTTTTAGACTTGGATGAGATTTGTGGGGCTTTAGAGCGGTTCACGGGCGGCGAATGTCTACGGCAGTCTACACCAACGCAATCCGTTAAGCTGCTACGCATCTAAAATGACCGTCAGTTTTTCTGAACTTCTTGTGGGATGGGCATCCTGCCCGTCTTTGTATTGGATTTAGATGCGTAATAGCTTATACATGAAACAAACTCTTGCTCCCCCACTCTCCCACTC
>CASBRD010000115.1 GCA_949128025.1 Oscillatoriales cyanobacterium PMM_0008
GTGCACTACTGCTTCCTCGACGTCCCAATACATGTGCACCAAGCGGTTGCGAAAGCCAGCCATGCGTTGACCGATGGTAGCGAAATCGGCGTCTTTTATCTCACTTTCATAAACAAATTTACCTTCGCTGATGACAAGGATGCGATCGCTCAATTTCAATATTTCATCCAAATCTTCACTCACTAGCAACACCGCCACGCCTCGATTTCTGGCTTCCACAATCTGACCGTGAATAAACTCAACAGCCGAAAAATCCAGACCGAAACAGGGATTCGCAGCGATCAACAATTTCACTGTAGCCGATGAAAGTTCCCGTGCCAAAACCGTTCGCTGCACATTACCGCCGGAAAGGTTACCAACTGGTGTGTCTGCGGAAGGTGTTTTGATGGAAAACTGATTAATTAAAACCTGGGCTACTTGACGGATGATGTTTTGGAGGAGGAACACGCCGCCTTTAGCTTGGGGTGCGCGATCGAATGTGCGTAATGCCAGATTTTCTGCCACACTCATATAAGGTACGCAGGCATTTTTGAGCGGTTCCTCCGGCAGCGAGAAAATTTGATGTTTGTACATCTGCGATCGCGTTGCCTTATAAACTTCCCCATTTACCAGAATTTCCCCAGCCGTGGCGGGACGCTGACCTGCTAATACTTCTACCAGTTCCCGCTGACCGTTACCAGAGACGCCTGCAATTCCCACAATCTCGCCAGCGTGTACGGTGAGGTTAACACCGCAAACTGCTTCCAATCCATTATCCTTATTGGCGTGAAGGTCTTTGGCTTCCAGGACGGCGATATCTGAGGGAGGTGCAGTCTTCTCAACTGGTTTTGCTTCGCGCCTCTCACCCAGCATCATCTGCGCCATGTCTGCGACCGTGAGATTTTTTACCAAGCCGTTACCGGCAAACTTACCTTTACGCAGTACGGTGACTTCATCCACAAAAGCCATTACTTCGCGGAATTTGTGGCTGATCATCAATACGCTTAACTTTCCGGCGGTTACTTCTTGGCGCAATAATCCTAAAACTTCATCGGCTTCTTGCGGGGTAAGTACTGAGGTAGGCTCATCCAAAATTAGAACCCGACTTTTGAGATAAAGTTGTTTGAGGATTTCCAGTTTCTGCTTTTGTCCGGCAGCCAATTGTGCGACGGGAGTATGTAAATCTACCTGAAAAGGAGCCGATTTCATAAACAGGGTGAGGCGATCGTACTCTTCATCCCACTTAATTATATTGGCACTGTCGAAGCGGGACAGCACCAAATTTTCTGCTACGGTCATGGCAGGCACTGAGGTGAAATGCTGATAAACCATGCCAATGCCGTATTTGTGAGCATCGCGGGGACTGCTAATGTCGCGAGATTGCTGGTCAATCAAAACTTCCCCGCTGTCAGCAGTATAAAAACCCATCACGCACTTGACAAGGGTACTTTTGCCAGCCCCATTCTCGCCCAGCAGTGCGTGGAATGTCCCCGGTTTCAGTGTCATTGAGACGTTATCCAGCGCTGTCATCGTGCCAAACCGCTTGGTCATGTTCACCACCTCTAGTTCTGGTGGCTTGGTTATCTCTACCGTTTTGCTGTTTGTAGTTGCAGTCATCGGCTCACCTCGATCGGGGACACTTTTAGCCAAATATCTCATTATGCGTTAAATTAAAATGTTCGGCTAGAACGTTTCTAAGTGTCCCCATCAGATTCAGTAATCGCTCCGTTAAATTTGGTATCTTTTACTTTTATTAGAAGCTAGGTTTTGATAGCCTATTCTGAATATGGCGTAGTTTTGCAAAGTCACAAGTTAACAATACTTAAAAACTTTTAACAACTTTTTATGGTCAGTTGTTTATTTCCTAGTGACTGACCGCTGTAGGCAAGGGTTTACCCCGCGCCTACGCGACTGCATCAGATGTGACTTTTGGATTGAGGGATGGTGAGGGAAGAAAGATGAAGCATTACGCTGAAGAATGGATCTCGGAATGGTGCCAAGAAAATGGCTGGACTGATTTAGTTGTCGCGGGTTATGACACCTACTGGGCTTTTCCGCCGGGAGCGGTAATGCCGGAGCCAATACCTAGTAAAGCGCTCAGATTAATTAAAGCACAAAAAGGATTAAGTGCTGAGGAAAGATTGTGGGCGATCGCATCTGTGGTTGGGGCGATGGTAGCCGCAATTATAAGCTATGTCATGAAGTGTCCGATGCCAATGGTTGCGGCTTTTGGTTTTTGCGCCGTTACGGTAGGTCAACTTGAGGTAGAGGATTTTTGATGGGGACTGGGGATTGTCCCTAAGAACGGGGATCGAGACTATCGCGCAAACCATCGCCTAAAAGATTGAAAGCTAAGACACTCAGGGTAATAAATAAACCGGGGAAAATTGTAGTCCAAGGTGAAGAAAGAGAATAACCACTTTTAAAAGCATCAGATAGCATCGTTCCTAACTCTGGTGTAGGAGGTTGTGCGCCTAAACCCAAAAAACCCAATCCTGCCGCTTCTAGGGTAGCAGTACCTATAGAAAGAGTGGCTTGTACAACTAAAGGTGATAGAGTGCTGGGCAAAATGTGATTGAAAATAATGCGCGTTGGGTCAGCACCAAGCGCCTTAGTTGCTATTACAAATTCTTGTTCTCTGAGGGATAGTACCATGCTGCGCGTAAGTCTGATATAAATCGGGATTTGTACTACTCCCACGGCGATCATAACACTTTGCAAATTGGGGCCACTAACGGTGACGATCGCGATCGCTAATAGTATAGAAGGAAAAGCTAACAAAATATCAGTTAACCAGCCAATTACTGTTTCGAGATAACCTCGGAAATACCCAGCAATTAGTCCCAAAATTAATCCTACCATCAGTCCCAATCCTACCGAGATCAGTCCGACAGTGAGAGAAGTTCGCATTCCGTACCACACCAGAACTAAAATATCTCGCCCTAATCCGTCGGTGCCAAACCAATGTTCGGAATTCGGAGGTTTCAACCGCAACAGATAGTTTCTGTCAGTCGCGGGGTCGTAGGGATGGAGGATTGGCGCTAAAAGGGAAATAAGGAGGATAGAGATGGTTAGGATTAGGCCAATTTTCCCAGAAGTGGATTGTAAAAACCGTTTAAGTGGATTCATTGCTAATTGCTAAGCTGCTACGCAGCTAAATTTTACAGTCAATTTAATGAAATTCTTGTGGGATGGGCATCTTGCCCGTCCCTAACTACAATTTAGATGCGTGAGAGCTTATTTGTATTGAATTCTTGGATCGAACAAAGCATAAGATATATCAACTAACAAATTAATTAGCACAAAATTCACAGATACAAACACCACTCCACCTTGCACAACCGGGTAATCTCGCGCCAGAATTCCCTCGTATATCCAAGAACCAATTCCCGGCCAAGAAAAGATTGTTTCAGTGAGAATAGCTCCACCAAGAAGGTTACCGAATTGCAAACCGATAGTGGTACTAATTGGCAATAAAGCATTTTTCAGCGCGTGTTGGAATATAATTAAGTATCCGGGAACGCCTTTTGCTCTAGCAGTGCGTATATAATCTTGCAATAGCACTTCCAGCATGGCGCTGCGCGTAATCCGAGCGATAATTGCTAGAGGGATAGTGCCTAATGTTAGTGCTGGTAAAATAAGGTGAGATAGCACATCTTTCAGGGTTGCTATATCAAATCTGAACAAAGCATCCAGCACATAAAAGTTTGTCATCGGTTTGAAATTGAAACCTGTTTCAACACTAATTCGCCCGCTGGGAGGTAGGAGTTGTAGGTTGACTGCAAATAAGTAAATTAGCAATAATCCTAACCAGTATACTGGTAGAGAAACGCCGATCAAAGAGCCGCTCATTAATAGATTATCCAGCCAGCTATTTTTGCGAACAGCGGCGAAAATTCCAGATGGGATTCCGAGAGCGATCGCTATTAACATCGCTGCGACGGATAACTCAAATGTAGCAGGCCAGCGATTTTTTATCTCATCGGCAATTGGAATACCGCTGATAATACTGGTGCCAAAGTCGAAGCGAATTAGCTTTTCTAGAAATGCGAGATATTGTAGGGGTAAAGGCCGATCTAAACCTAACTGCTGTCTGAGTGCTTCCACTTGTTCTGGTGTGGCTCTTTCTCCTGATAGTACCACGGCTGGATCGCCCGGTATTAGATGCAACAATAGGAATACTAAAAGGGTGATTCCCAATAGAACGGGTAACAAGCTGAGTAGGCGTTTGGCGATGTATTTGCACATGAATTACTGCTAAAATGCTCACTTTTTCTCAATTTGCTCAAAAGACTCGCTACCTAAAGGACTGGGAATCCAACCTTCAATGTTTTTGCGCTTAGCTAAAAGCGGCTGTGAATGTACGATCGGCAAACGCACTGCTTCGTTATGCAATATTTCATCGACTTCAGCGTAAATTTTACCTCTAGCGGCTTTATCCCCAGTTGCTCTACCTCGATCTAAAAGTTGGGTAACTTTATCATTTTTCCAGTTACCGATATCATCGGTGGCACCAGGACTAAAGTGGGGATAATAGAAGCTGTCGGGGTCGCCGTAGTCGGGTGTCCAGCCTAACATGAAAGCTTGAAAGCCAGGGGGTTTTCTGCGATCGCTCAAGTAAGCGGCCCAATCTTTGGTATTCAGTTTGACACGAATGCCGATCGCACTCAAGTCGGCAGCAAAAGCTTCAGCAATTGGCTTGGGAGTAGGAAAATAAGGTCGCGAAACGGGCATATACCAAAGTTCTAAGTCAAAGCCAGTGGGATAGCCAGCTTGAGCTAGTAATTGCTTGGCTTTTTGCGGGTTATACTTGTATTCCGTAATTTTACTTGATTGCGCCCAATTTAAAGACGGCGGCGTAAAATGGCTGTCGTGTTTGCCTAAATTGCCCCAGAAGGCTTGTACGATTTGGTCGTTGTTGATGGCAAGGGCGATCGCCTGCCGCACTTTCGCATCCCCAAGCGGCTTGTAGCTGGGATTCAGCGCCAAATAACCTACATTAAAGGAAGGACGAGGAATGGCGACTAAATTGGCATCGCTCTCCACTTCTTTGCGCTGATCTGGCGCTAAATCAACGGTAAAATCAATCTGACCGGCTCTGAGTTGCGCTAATCTAGCTGCTGGATCGGTGATAAAACGGATTACCAATTGGTTGATTTTGGGGTCGCCTTTTTTCCAGTAATTGGGGTTTTTTTCGAGGAGAATGCGATCGCCTGTACGCCATTCTTTAAAAATAAATGGCCCCGTTCCCACTGCCAACGAACCCGGAGTCCCGTAACTAGCGGCAGCTTTCTTAATAGCAGCAGGACTAGCAATGCCGAAGTAACCCGAACCAATGGCGGCAGGAAAAGCAGCAAACGGCTGTTTGAGCTTAAACTGAATTGTAGAATTATCCACCACCACAACATCTTGCAGCAGGGACTCCGATTTCCCTTTAAAACCGCCGAAAAGTTGCTGCCAAATTTCATAAGATTTGCCAGCATTGCGGTAACCGTTGGGATGTTGGGGGTTCCACCAGCGTTCCACATTAAACTTAACCGCCTCGGCATTAAAATCGCTACCGTCGTGAAATTTAACACCAGGACGAAGTTTAAATGTCCAGACTTTACCATCCGCAGAAACAGACCAGGAAGTAGCTAGACTGGGTTGAAACTCGGTAGTACCGGGCTTAAATTCAATCAAGCGATTGTAGATTTGTTGCTGCACAATGATTGAATTGCCGTCGGTGATATTCCCCGGTTCCAGGTTTACGGGTTGTCCGCCGGAACCGTAGACTAGCACTCCTTGTTGGGTTGCTGCTGGAGTTGTGGGGTTTTCAGATTGGTTGTTATTAGTGGGGTTGCCACAGTTCGATAGTATGATGGCAAAGGCACAAACTGCCGCCAACAGAGGGAAGCGCCATCTTTTATGGTTCATTAGGCGTTTTTGAGTAAAGTTGCGATCGAACGATTAACATTTTTACCTATTAAACACTGTTTAAGGGTATAGCTACTGAACATTTACCCAAAAATCAGTTGTGACAACTTTTCCATTCCGATTGAACTGTCCCCAGAGTTTATATTTTCCGGGTTGAGGGAACTTAGTCATAAAATGAACTTCTCCCCCAGAGTCATGTTTCATTGCATGAGCGTGAATATAATCTGCTTTGGTCAAGTTTGATGATTGTTTTACAATGACTAAATGCCCTCGTTCTCCTAAATAAGGCTGCAAGTTTGTAACTGGTTGATTGTTAGAAGTATTTTTGAGGTTAAAGATCGTGTGTACTTCTTCACCAGCTTTGAGTTTTGGTTTTGAAAATGTGATATTCACCTTGGTATCTCCAAAAGTCTTAGCAGTATTCAGGTCAATTGCTGGGGCAGATGGAGTGGCTCCGGGGACTCCTTTTTTCAATACCGAGACTTGTTCTTTTTGCCCAGATGGTTTGTAATCGGCGAAAAAAGTATATTGGCCCGATCGGGGGAAATTAGCCGTTACTTCAAAACGTCCATTTTGTTTATAAGTGGGATGAAGGTGATTGAAAAACTGAAGATCGTCGCTGACAAGAATCAGGTGCATGATTTTTTCCTGAAAGGTGTCAAACTTGGTAATTGCCTTCCCCTTAGAGTCTTGAATATTAATACCAAGCACAACAGGCTGATTCGGTTGGATATTTTTGCGATCGCTGAATAACGCCTTCGCTTGCGCTGAATTATTCGCCTGCTCCATATTATTGTGCATCGAATGTCCGGCATGAGGATCGGATGCAACAACAGGTGTTTCGCCTTTATCCATTAAATGACCCTGATGCTGCTTTATTGCAATAGAGTCAGATGTTTCTCCAGATTTAACTGCTTCTCCAGATTTAACCGTTGACGAACAACCTTGTGCAAGCAGAAGGGTTGAAATTATACCAAATGTTGTGACTAAGTGTTTCATAGACCGTTTCCCAATCTCCCAAAATTACCGATCGAAGGTAAAGCGAGCGTTCACCTTTGCACCATTAATATCAGAAAGTATAACAACTTTGTAGTCTACTGGTGCTTTTTCAGGTAAGACACTTAGTAGTCAGTAGGTACGTTGTTGCGCTTTAGCGCTCTTATTACAACTGAGATAAGAGCGCTAAAGCGCAACAACATACCTAGAAAGCAAGTAACTAGGAACTTGAATTAGTACTAATTTTAGTTTAAACTAAAATTGCGATCGATAAATTACAATTTGTTTCCACTTTTGTGTTAGGCTTAAAAAAGTTGATGAAAAGCCGTAAGAAATAAATGGTAAAAGTAGCGATCAGCCCAGCAAATCGCTAACTGATGGCATGGAATTAATAATTTATGTCAACCATTATGACTAAGTGCTGTAGTCACTACGATTCACTTTGCTGTATTATTACAGAAATTTACTTAAATTAAAAAAACTTGAGGAAAAGAAATAGTGGCATTGATTTTAATCGTAGAAGATGCAGCTTTGATCCGCAAGATGCTCCAGAAAATCCTGAAAGCAGAAGGCCATACCATCCTGGAAGCGCAGAACGGACTACAAGGTCTACAGATGATTCGCACCCACAACCCAGAGTGTATAGTGTTAGACCTCTTAATGCCGGAAATGGGCGGGCGACAAGTGCTTATGGCGATGCGGGAGGAAGGTTTGCAGATTCCGACAATTGTAGTGACGGCAGATGTTCAGCAAACCACTCGCGCTGAATGCTTAGAACTGGGAGCCTTAACAGTTCTCAACAAGATCCCCAAACCAGACGAACTGCGCCATTGGGTCAAAAAAGCGATCGGGGTTGCCACCCAGGAAGGGATATATGAACCTAACAGTTGACCAGGTAGATGTTTTGCAGGAGTTGGTGAATATTGGCGTGGGGAGAGCCGCTGGCGTGCTAAATGAAATGATCGGCTCCCCGATTTGCCTGCGTATCCCTTATATAAAGGTGCTTTCCCCACAAGAGTTGCAACCAGACCTCGAAATACGATTCAATGGGGATATACTTTCCACAGTAGGCTTGAGCTTCTCAGGCTCGTTTGCTGGCACTGCCGAGTTAATTTTCCCCACGGAAAGTGCATCTACCCTGGTGGAAGTTCTCACAGGTGAAACTGCGGGCACTCCTGACCTTGATTCTGTGAAAATAGGAACCTTGCTTGAAGTAGGCAATATTGTTCTCAACGGCATTATGGGTTCCTTGAGTAATGTGTTAGCACAACACCTGGAATATTCACTGCCCACTTATGTAGAAGGTAGGATTGACAAGTTGGTCAATTCAAAGCAGCTTGATGCCAAGGCCAGCGTTTTCTTGGCACATACCCGTTTTATCATCGAGCAACTGCAAATTGCTGGAGATATTGTTGTAATTTTTAAAGTGGGTTCCTTCGACGCCATGCTAAAGGCCATTGACCTAGCTTTTGAGGGTGATAATGAACGAGATCCAGGCAGCCCAGAAAGAGTTTGGCATTCTTGATCGGGTTCCCGAAGGAGTTTGCGTTCTCCGAGAAGATTTTAGTGTTCTTTTTTGGAACCGATGTCTGGAAGACTGGACGGGAATTTCTAGAAGCGAAATTCTCTTAAAGGATATTGGCATCTATTTTCCTCATCTGCATCAGCCTAAGTACGCCCATAGACTGAAGCAGATTTTTGAAGGAGGACCTCCAACTATTTTTTCTTCTCAGCTTCACAAGTCGATTATTCCCGCTCAGATGGCGGATGGACGGTGGCGCATCCAGCACACAACTGTAACTACTGTACCTGCACCCGATTTTAGATTTCGCGAGTTGCTAAGCAGAGCCTGCGAATGCGATTTTCGTTTGGGCAATGCTGCTTGTGAGTCAGATATTGTCGAATCCCACCAACAACTTAATAATCCAAAATCGTTCTATGCGCTTTTCGTAATCGAGGATGTTACGGATCTGACTTATCGTATCCAAGATTACCGCGCCATGAGAGATCGGGCTTTGGAAGAGATTAAGGAACGCACAAAGGTAGAGGAGGCACTCCGAGAAAGTCAGCATTTTATCCAAACAATTGCCGATGCCACGCCTTGTCTTATATACATCTATGACTTGATAGAAAAGCGGAATATCTATATCAATCGCCAAGTGGATTTATTGCTGGGTTATACAGTTGAAGAAATTCAACAGATGGGGTCGCAGTTATTTCCTAACTTGATGTATCCAGAAGATTTATGGCAAGTCTCTGCACACCAGGAAAAGTTCACCACTGCACAAGATGGTGATATTTTTGAGAGGGAGTATCGGATCGAGCATCGATCGGGTGAATGGTGCTGGTTTCACAGCCGGGAAATCGTTTTCGCTAGAACGGCTGAGGGTTTGCCCAAACAAATTCTGGGAACAGCTCAAGATATCACCAAACGCAAGTGGACGGAAGAAGCAATGCGGCTGCAAACTGAACGGGAGCGGCTGATGGGGGTAATTACTCAGCACATCCGCCAGTCGCTAAATCTCAGTGAAGTTCTCAACACTGCGGTGACGCAAGTGCGACAGTTTCTAGGGACCGATCGCGCGATCATTTTCCGCTTCATGCCCAATACGCACAAAGACAGCAATGTCGTCAAGATAGGCAATGTGACGGTAGAATCTCTAGCCTCTAACTGCACATCTATACTGGGAGCGAACATCCCAGAGTGTTGCCTCAGAGAGGGTAATTTTTCTTATTATCAGCAGGGTAACATTCGAGCTATAGAAGATGTTTCTACTGCCGCCAATTTTCCCAAGTGCCACATCGAATTATTAAAAAAGTGGGGCGTAAAAGCCAACTTGGAGGTTCCTATTCTGCAAGGAGAACAGTTGTGGGGACTGTTGATGGTTCAGCAGTGTGGGACAGTCAGGGCATGGCAGCCTTTGGAGATTGAGTTAATGAAGCAGCTGGCGAATCAGTTAGCGATCGCCATTCAACAAGCGGAACTTTATCAACAGTTGCAAGCCGCAAACGAACAGTTGCAGCGCTTAGCAAGTTCAGATGGTTTAACTCATCTAGCTAATAGGCGCAGGTTTGATGAGTATTTGCTACAACAATTGCTAATTTTAGCTCGCGAGAAACAACCCCTGTCTCTAATCTTGTGCGATATCGATTTTTTCAAATCCTATAATGATACCTACGGTCATCAAGCGGGGGATGAATGTTTGCGGCTGGTTGCTAAAGCTATCCAGCGGGCAGTAAAGCGTCCTGCTGATTTAGTTGCCCGTTATGGAGGAGAAGAATTTGCGGTGATTTTGCCCAACACCGATCTCAAAGGGGCATTGCGAGTGGCAAAGGAAATCCAAATCAGAGTCAAAGATTTGCAGATTCCCCATTTCGCTTCAGAAGTGAGCGATTGTATTACCCTAAGCGCCGGGGTGGCTTGTCTGATTCCGACTGCTGACATTTCCTCAAAGGAATTGATTGCTGGGGCCGATCGGGCACTTTATCAGGCTAAAAACTTAGGACGCGATCGCATTGTAATGTGCAGCGAATCGTCGTGCCTCAGTCAAGTGTAATAGGGGCTAGAAAAGTCAAAAATCAAAAGTCAAAAGTCAAAATAAAAAAAGGGGGTAGGAAATTCGTTTATTCGGCTAACCTAGCATTATTTATTCCTAAATTTAACTTAAATAATTGTAATTGATTTGCAATCTAGTTTCCTGAGCTTAGGAACTAGGAAAGCTTAACTACTTTTATATCTTAACTCAACAGCATCATTCCCCGGTGAATGATGCTGTTGTTGGCGAATCGATTGTAATTTAATTGTACACAAAGCCACTGACTTCGCTTGTGGCCCGCCAGCGATTCAAATCGCTGGCTAATAGCTTAAGTCCACTCAAGTGGACTTAATACTAATCTTCCAGTCCATTTTAATGGACTTTCGCTATTAGCTGGGGACTTGAGTCCCCAGCGGGTGAGCGGCTCATCACTGATTGATTCGCCAACAGCATCATCATCAATTCCCTTGCAGGTGAGAATGTTAGTCCAATATCCGAGATTCATAGCACAGAGAATCAAATTCTACATCATTCCTCGTTTTTTCAGCTTGACAAGCGCATCTTCAGCAGCAGACTTTTCGGCATCTTTTTTACGGCGACCTTTGCCTTCTCCATACTTTCGCTCGCCAACACGAACTTCAACAGTAAACTCTTTAGCATTATCTGGGCCTACCTCCTTGATTGTGACATATTTAGGGAGGGTTGTACCATTTGTCAGTGCCCACTGTTGAAACAAATTTTTAGAGTCTACCAAAATGCTAGAGTCTACATCGGATTGGTAAGAAACAAAATCTTCAGCTACCGAAATAAATAACTCTTCGACAAAATTACGAACTGCCTCCATGCCAGAATCAAGAAAGTAAGCACCGATAATAGCTTCAAAAGTATTACTAAGCAACAAAGAATTGCTACGTCCTCCATCTGCTATAGTACCCTTGCCTAAACGCATCCATTTGCCTATATCCAGATCGTTAGCAAACTTTGCTAACTGCTTCTCATCAACTAACTCGGAGCGAAGACGAGTCAGTTGAGCTTCATTCATTTCTGGGTAAGAACTATAAAGAAATTCGCTGCTTAGAAAACCCAGCACCGCATCACCAAAAAACTCCAGTCGCTCGTTATCATCCCTTACTTCTTTCGGGTTTTCGTAAAGGTATGAACGGTGAGTAAGTGCGTGATTTAGAAGAGAAGCATCCTGAAAGGGTATTCGTTTTAGTAATTCAGCTAATCTTTCTCTAATGCGAGATTCTTCAGATGAAATACGGCGATTTTGTTGACGAAATTCTTCTTGAGATAGAATTCGTAATATTTCTTGCTTCTGTTTTTCTACATCAATTGTCTCTAATGCAGAAACAGCTTTGAGGAGTCGGGAAATACTATCAAGAGCGCGATAGGTGTCATCTGTGGAAAAGGTATTTTTGTGCGCCCACTTATTACGAACTTCGCTCAATTCATTCACCAAAGCGCGTTCAGCACGACCTAGCTTTTTTTTGAAGACTTCTTCCCACTGCTTTGACATTACTGTCAATAAGGCAGAAACATCCTCACGCAAAATGTCTGCTGAATTTCGTTTCAAAGTTTGCTCTTTGGCTAGATAGGATGTGGCGACTATCAGCCAGCGCTCCCGGTGAATTGCCTGCATTTCCTGCTCGATATAAGGATATAATCCCTTACATAGACTGGTTAAAGCTTTGCCAACTTGTTCGTGATTGCTAATAGCCATTTTAAAACTTTAGATTTGACTATAAACTATTATGGCATTCTGAAGACTTGGGTGTCATCGGTAGAATCAACATGAAAGTCGAAATTTATTTTTTCGATCTCTGCCCCCAGAAACCCGGTTTCTTTCCACCTTCCAGTTAGCCATTTCTTTGTAGGTTGTGCCCTTGTGAAGCGAAACCCAACGCAATTGCCCTAGTTTCGTGCCTCAACTGCCGCCAGAAACCGGGTTTCTTTCCACCTTCCAGTTAGTTTAAGCGTTCAGTTTGGGCGGAAATACTCTACTTAAATCCAAAGACAAATCAGGAAAACAAGGCAAAGCTATTACCTGATTTGGCAAAACAATTCGCCTATTTTTATATCCAAATTTCCCTTTATTATCCTGATAAGGTTCACTGCAAGCTTCCAGTTGATTATTGAATAAATTAAAGATCCAATAGTCAGAGATACCCGCCTCAGCATAGAGGGGTATTTTAACATTTTTGTCATAATCGATAGAAGAATCTGCTACTTCCATCACCAGCAACACATCACCTGGACTTGGGTGAGCCGATAAATAATTATCCTCTCGGTTTTGGAGAATAGCAAAATCCGGTTCTGGTTCGCTATCATCGGGTAAAATAATCGGAGCCTGAGATTGCAAAGTTCCTCTATCTCCTACCAGTCTTGGTAGTTCCCGCAACAAGTTTCTCAGACAAGTTTCGTGAGCCGTACCTTTTGCTGCCATTTCGATAATTTCTCCTTTAATTAACTCAATTCGATCGTCTTCATGGAAAAATCCCAATTCTGTCAGTCTGTGGTATTCATCCAGCGTAAAGCGCTTAGCTTGAGTAATAGTCATTTCTTTCTCCTGACAAACACGCATCGCCATTATTTTGATTTTACAATTATAATTTAGGACTTTTGCTTTCTGTGGGTAAACTTGTGGGTTTGCAGACGTTTGGGATTGCTCCTACTCCAGATTTAGACTAAAATTTCATCCAGTTGGGTGAACCAAGAGAAGGAAGTGGGAAGCTTCTAAGACGACTCAATATAGTAGCGTGGGTAAATCAGACATTAGTGGCGATACCCAAAAACTAGGCTATAAGGCATAATATACTTACCACTAAAGGCGCTAGCGCCTGTTATTCACTGGTTGATAGTGACAAAAAAGATGATTACTATGACTCTCGCTAACCTATTTATTCCCTCTTTGCTGGCTATAACGACTTTCTGGACTTATATGCACACAAACGTAGAACGACCGACCGGAGAAATTCTGGGTGCATTCACCGTTACGATCGTTGCTATTAGTATCGTTTGGTTTTTGGTTTCGGCTCCTTGGTTTTTAAATCTGGGTATTGCGATCGCACTCACGATAAATAATAGGTATTAGCTGTTATTTCTGCCAATACCTACTACCTAGAGTTATTTAAGATCATCAACCAGACTTGATATCCAAAGGCAATAATTCCAGCTAGGAACTAACTTTTTGATAGGTTGTCGGAGTCGTAACTGGCGAAACTATATCCGGCGTTTCTAGGTTGCTTTGCTGGATAACTTCTGGCTCAACTATCATGATATGTCGCTCTAAAAGCTCCAAGTTGCGGATATTGGACTTGTAATAGGCATCGAACAAGTCACCCACCAGAGGTACTGCACCTACTACAGCTTCTAGACCGATATTTAATATCATTTTGTACATGACTTGCGGCGGCAAGCCAAAACGAGCAGCCAAAAAGATAATGTAAGCGGAAAAGGCTGTACTTACAAGATCTCCGGCACCTGGAATTAAACCGATAATTGGGTCTAATCCAAAGCGAAAGCCTATCACTGGGATGCGGAAAGCGCTATCCATCAAGCGGCTGAATTTACGGATGCGATTTAGGGTAACAAGGCGTTCGGCAGTGTTCATGTATTAGATGATGGCACGAGAAGCCGTTTTTAGTCTTATACCGAAAGAAGGATTTTATTCACTATTTAAAACTTCCTAAAAGTTAGATTTTGCGTAACAGCCAACAATAACCAATTAGCAATTAGCCAATATCTGTTGCTGTTAGCGGTTCGCTGAGAGAAGATGGCTTAGTGCCTTGGAAGGCTTCTAACATAATTGGAGGAATAGCTTTTGGGCGCATTGTCGCCAAATTCACCCACACCCACAAAACTTCTGCTTTCACCACTAACTCTTCTTTTCCTAAAATACGAAGTTCGTAACGACGGATGGCACGGGAACCGCGAAGTTCTTGTAACCAAGTAGTGATTTCCAGAATATCGCCTGCCACTGCCGGACGCAGATAATCAATTTCCAAACGTCGCATCACGAACACTCCGCCTAATTCATGGTAGCGATCGACTGTAAAACCCATGTGTTCGGAATGTTCAATCCCCGCTTGTTCTAAATAATGTTGATAAACGGCGTTATTAACGTGACCCAGGGCATCCATTTCGTAATGCCGCACTTTTAATTGTGTGATGAATTTTTGCATAATTTACCTTCAATATGCTCCTGTTCAGCCTACTACTTCACTCATTCTATCCCCTCTAGGATGCCAAGCAAAACGATCGACCAGAAACCCGGTTTTTTGAAAAACCCGGGTTTCTTTGCCATCCCAAGTATCCCAATATAGACATAACCCATTATTATTGATTGTGATGTGGCAGTCAATCTATAATGAAAAAATTACACCTGGGAAAATACTTGACTCTTGAGGAGTTTTGTACTTGTACCAATACTTATCAGAAGTACGCCGAGCAAATCAATCCCTTTCCGGAAAACTTAGTCGAAACTTTGCCTGCACTCCAAGATTTAAACGGATTTATTCTAGAGCCAATTATTGATTTTTTCGGAATTGATAAGTTTCGGCTGACTTATGGGTTTTGCTCGAAGGATTTGAAGAGATATCTGGACAAGAAAGATCTGGAGACGGGACAAAAAAATGGTCGTGTTGCTCCTGATATTGACCAGCATATAGCGCATGAGGTGAATAAGAACGGTAAGTATTATTGCCAAAGACTAGGCGCTTCCTGCGATTTTTCGATTGAGGGGGAGGGGAGCGATCGCGTAATTGATTGGATTTTATCACAAAAGTTACCTTTCGATTCTCTATACTATTATGGTGCCGATCGACCAATTCATATTAGTTATGGCCCGCAACACAAAAGAGAGATTTGGACTTTCAATTCATCGGGACAACCGACGCAAAAAGGAATTGCACATTGGGTGGAATTAGCCAAAGAATTAAAAATTTAAAAGTAAAATAGAAGCAACTTTTGGGCAATTTTTATTCGCTATTTTTTACACAGCGATTGATGAACTAGCTATCATCGGGAAACCAGTTTGACTCTAAAATTTGTTCCAAAGAGCCAATTGGTGTTACCGAAAATGTATCGATCGAAAGTTTTGAACGATCGCTTGCTTCTGCTCTTGCTTCTTCGTAGCACTCGTCAAAAATTTCTAGGATGTAAGGCTTCAGGCTGGGACTATCTTTCAGTCGATCTTTAATTTCTCTCCGAAATGTTCGGATCTCACCTTTCCAGTGACCTTCATTACGTTCTCGTTCGGCATCCCAGTATTTAAGTTTCAGAAGTTTGGAAAAGTGCGATCGCACTTCACTCAAGTCCGCCAGCCCGCCTGCGATTCAAATCGCTTTTCTTATAGCTAAAGTCCACAAAGCGTGGACTGAATACTGAATACTAATCTGACAGTCCATTTTAA
>CASBRD010000116.1 GCA_949128025.1 Oscillatoriales cyanobacterium PMM_0008
CTCAAGTTGCTAGTTACTTGCTTTCTGGGTATGTTGTTGCGCTTTAGCGCTCTTATTACAACTGGGATAAGAGCGCTAAAGCGCAACAACGTACCTAATACCAGCCTCAACTATATAACTAGCAAATTGCGTTAATTAATGGGACATTTCGCCTTGTCTTGCTTATCTGGAGACAAGGCGAAATTACTCGGACAGATTTTATTGTTCTTCGTTTTCATCCTCACTTTCATGTTCATTTTCATGTGCATACTTTTCCACTAAGCAGTAAATTGCTAGTGGAGTAGCAGCAATCGCGACAATAGGATTGCAGGTGTAAAAGCTAAATAAAGTAGAAGCAGTTGCTAAAACTTCTAGGAGTAAATCAGAGTGCTTGCGTTTCATAGGGAAGTTCCTAAATCTGTCTTATTTCTATGAAACACCCACCAATCCCAAGTACAATCCCAAGCAAATGAAACTAATTTCTAAGTTATTCCCAACTTATTCCCAAGTGACCCGCCAGCGATTCAAATCGCTGGCGGGTCTGGGCCACACCACTTACTCAACTGTCACATTAAACACAGGTACGTTGTTGCGCTTTAGCGCTTTAGCGCTATGACGCTGAGGTTTGAACCTCCGGGCGGCCTAAATGACGAGACTGCTATACTGGATAAAAAATTTACTATATTTCAATATGCCTCGCTCTGTCAGGGTTCGCTTAGAATGTATTGAAACAGTTAAACTAGCACTTAGACGTAACGGCTACCCACGTCAGATAGATTTAGTTGAGAAAATACACATTTCTAAAAATACGGTTAACAAATTTTTCAATGGTAAAGCAATTGACTACCTAAATTTTATTGAAATTTGTCATACATTGTCTCTCGATTGGCAGGAGATTGCCGATTTTGAATGTGAAGACTTACCACAAAATATACCAGAAAGCAATACCACAGAGCAAACTTTATCTGTGACGGTGGAAGTTAATCACGATTTAAAGGTAAATTTAGCAGATCCGCAGACGAATCAAAAAAAGGAAAAACGAGTTATTTTACAACAAGCAATTCCTACTGTTCCCGTCTGGAAAGGGCGAGATGAATTGCTGCATAAATTGACAGAAAGATTATTGCCGCCAGAACCTTTAGAAACCGGGTTTATGAACCCACCGAAAGTATTAGCAATTATCGGACAAGGTGGGATTGGAAAAACGAGTTTAACTGTTAAACTTTTAGAAGCTTTGGGTGTTAGTTTGGGGAGATCCCCCCTAACCCCCCTTAATAAGGGGGGAACAGAAGAAAAGGGGGGGACAGAGGAAAATTGTCCTTATGATCGCGTGATGTATTTCAAAGCGCAGGAGGGAACGAGTTTTGATGATGTGGCAGAGTTTCTGTTAGATGGGTTGGGAATTGAAACGCCGGAACCTTTGAAAACGGCGGATGAAAAAATCGGGAAAATTATCGCAGGTTTGGCAGAAACGCGCTGTCTTTTGGTGTTGGATAACTTAGAAAGTGTTTTGCATCCAGCTAATCATCCCCAAGCGGGAAAAGCTGTTTCATTGGATTGGGGTAAATTGCTGAATGCGTTAGTTTATCAGCAGCATATTTCCCAAACTATTTTAACGAGTCGGGAAGTACCAGCAGATTTGGCTGATACGCGGTATGAAGGGGCGGAACCGGATACGGAATTGGTGTATATTGAAATGCTGACGGGTGTATCGGATCGGGCGGGTGTGGAGATTTTGCAACAGCGCCAAGTGAAGGATAAACCAGAAGATTTGCAGTGGGTTTCCGGGCGCGTGGAGGGTCATGTATTTTTGTTAACTCAATTGGCGGCGATTGGGAAAGGTAAACCTGGGTATCTGCGGAAGCATCCCGAATTCGTGACGAAAAAAGCGGAACCGATTTTGCAAGAACAATTGGCGCGACAAAGTGAAGCGGCGCGAGATTTACTGAAGCGGATGTGTGTTTTGCGCGTACCGATAGATGTCAGAGGTTTAACTTTTTTGCGATTGTATACAGATGATAGAGAGAAAGATGACAGATTTTTGAATGCAGCAGAATTAGGAGAAGCTGCGGAGTTAACAGAGGAAGAAGTTAGGGAAACGGAAGCGATTTTAGAACGTTTGGTTGATAGCAGTTTGGTGCAGTGTCGCTATGATGATGAGAAATGCGAGTTATTTTACGATTTGCATCGGGTAATTGTGGAGTTTCTGCAAGGGGAATGTAAGGAGGAACTGCCAAAACTGCTGGAAAGTGTTTATAAGTTTTATTGCAGTGGTAAGAATGTGGAAAATCCGAAAACTTTAGAAGATTTGCGCCCGGTTTTAGAAGCACAATATTTTGCTTTTCAGTTGGGGAATTATAGCGAAGCGTACTACTTAATAAAATCTGAATACCTTTACAGATGGGGATATTGGAACTTGTTAAAAGATTTATATGAAAAAGTTATACCGCATCTTGATGAAAATAAACGTCAAATTTGCCTGCAATGGATAGCCACAATTTATCGTGAAGTTGGAAATTGGGATACAGCAGAAAAATATTATCAGGATGCTTTAGCTATAGCACAAGAACAAGAGGATAAAAGTAACATAGCATCTTGCCAAGGAATGTTGGGAAATATTGAGCGAAATCGCGGTAATTGGGATGAAGCGGAACGTCTCTATCGGCAATGTTTGCAAATTGAAACAGAATTAGGCGATCGGGCTGGAATGGCAACAAGTTGGGGTCTTTTGGGAGATATTGAGCGAAATCGCGGTAATTGGGATGAAGCGGAACGTCTGTATCGGCAATCATTGCAATTGAGAACAGAATTAGGCGATCGGGCTGGAATGGCTGCTTGTTGGGGTAGTTTGGGAGATATTGAGCGAAATCGCGGTAATTGGGATGAAGCGGAACGACTCTATCGGCAATCATTGCAATTGAGAACAGAATTAGGCGATTATAATGGGATTGCTAGTTCAATCGGTTCTTTAGGAGAAGTTGAACTCAGTAGAGGTAATTTAGATGCAGCAGAGCATTTTTTAACTGATGCTTTAGAAAGATTCCAAGAACTAGGAAATAAAAAAATTATTGGTGAAGCTACTTTTCGTCTTGCTCAAGTTTGGCAAAAGCGCAATAACCCAGAACTTGCCCAACAACATTACAACACAGCTTATCAAATCTTTCAACAATTAGGTGCAGCCAAAGATTTAGAGAAAATCGAGAAAGAGTGGCATCAGAATTAAATATCACTCCAAAAACGCCGCAGCAGAAACATGGAAAAACTCACCTAACTTTTGCATTTCAGTTGCCGTCAGTTCCCGTTCCCCATTCAGTACCTCAGACACCTGTACCTCATTTTTCCATATATCAACCAAGTCTTTTGCTTCTATATTATCTTCCACCATCAAAGCTTTCAGCAGCTTGACACCTTTCAAAACTGGCATTATCTCATGTTTTTGTTCGTAATCATAAACTAAAGTGCCAAGCACATTTAAGTAGTCTCGGTCATCTTGCGTGATATTCCTTTTATCCAAAATAGAATTAATCCGATTTTGGGTAGCGGTTAACTCAGCTTCACAAGTAATCGGACGTGGCGGAAATGTGGTAATTAGTTCCATGTAGTAGCTGCTAGGAGTTTTCAAATCTGAAGAAAAGCTGGGCTGACTTCTGCGATAGAAAATTCACCAATCGCCATTGGTAATTGAACATCTTTACCGTTATATACTTTGGCTGTCAGTTTATACACTTCTTGAGCCAAATGTTGGTTAAATTTGAAGATTTCCCAAAAATCTTTATCTCCCATTATAGCATGAAGCTCTTTATTAGCAATTATGTTCGTTTCACCTTTCATCGTGAAACTATGCTGCCGATCTCCGATCGAGATCGCAACATTAAATGTGCCTTTTTCTTTACCAGGTTCGATGGAAAGCACTTGTACGTTCATTTTTTTAACCAGTAAACTCCACTCTGGCTCCAATATTGCAGAAAGTTATCTATGATCATTTTATCTTATGCTACAATAGTAAGTTGGAGCAAAAACAGGACTGAGGGGAAAGTAATCAAACCTGAGTCACTGCCTAACCAAACTTGCACAAGACTCAGGATTGAACTATGCCTCTGCCAATTGTTGCTATTATCGGTCGCCCAAATGTGGGTAAATCTACCCTTGTCAATCGTTTGACAGGTTTACAGGATGCTATTGTACACGATCAACCGGGGATGACGCGCGATCGCACCTATCGCCCCGCATACTGGCGCGATCGCGAATACACCGTCGTCGATACCGGCGGCTTAGTATTCGACGACGACACCGAATTTCTACCCCTGATTCGCGAACAAGCTATGACAGCCCTGGCAGAAGCCTGTGCTGCCATATTTGTCGTGGACGGACAAAGCGGCCCAACAGCCGCCGATGAAGAAATCGCAATATGGTTGCGTACTCAACCCCTCCCCGTCCTGCTAACCGTCAATAAATGCGAATCTCCAGAACAAGGTTTGACTCAAGCCGCACAATTTTGGGAACTGGGATTAGGCGAACCTTATCCAGTTTCTGCCATTCACGGTGGCGGTACTGGCGAACTACTCGACGATCTAATTACCCACTTGCCGCCAGTAGGAGAAATCCCTGACGTACCCGAAATTAAAGTAGCAATTGTCGGGCGTCCCAACGTTGGTAAATCGAGTTTATTGAACTCCTTTGTCGGAGAAAATCGCGCTATTGTTAGCCCGATTTCCGGCACTACTCGCGATGCGATTGATACCGTCGTGCAAAGGGAAGATAAAACTTATCGTCTGATCGATACGGCTGGAATTCGCAAAAAGAAAAACGTAGAATATGGCCCGGAATTCTTTGGGATTAATCGCGCCTTCAAAGCAATCCGCCGCGCTGATGTAGTCTTGTTAGTAATAGATGCAGTTGATGGAATTACCGAACAAGACCAAAAACTCGCCGGTAGAATTGCCGAAGAAGGTCGGGCTTGCGTAATTGTAGTTAATAAGTGGGATGCGGTAGAAAAGGATTCCTACACAATCTACGACTACGAAAAACTTTTGCAACAACGACTGCATTTTACTGAATGGGCAGAAAGTATTTTTGTCAGCGCTAAAACGGGTCAGCGTGTAGAAAAGATTCTCGATTTGATCGACTCCGCAGCTGAGGCACACCAACGTCGGGTAACTACCGCCGTGATTAATGAAGTGATTCAAGAATCCATCAGGTGGCACTCTGCCCCAGTTACCCGTCAAGGGCGTCAGGGCAAAATTTACTATGGCACTCAAGTCAAAACCCAACCGCCTACCATTGCTCTCTTTGTCAACGATCCCGTCCGTTTCAACGATAATTACCGCCGCTACATGGAAAGCCAATTCCGCAAACAACTAGGTTTTAAAGGCACACCATTGCGATTGCTGTGGCGCGGTAAAAAAGCTCGTGAAGTAGAAGGCCCCACGAAAAACAGAGCTACCCGCGTCTAAAAATTTTAGATTTTAGATTGTTATACAATTTAACCATACAATCTAAAATCTATTATGGACAAGCAAAAGTTTAAGACTAGAACGAAGCAGCTTGCCTTGAGAGTTATTCGCCTGGTAAATGCCTTGCCACCAGGGCAAACTGCTGAATTTATTGGCAAGCGGTTACTGCGATCGGCTACATCTATAGGTGCTAAATATCGGGCAGCTTGTCACTATGAAGCTAGTCTCCATTTAGTCGATAAACTGAGAATCGTACAAGAGAAGACCGATGAGAGCTTATACTGGATGGAGCTTTTAATCGAATCTGAATTAATGCCTGCCGAGCAACTAAAAAGTTTGATGTCAGAAACAAATGAAATCTTAGCTATGACTGTAGCATCGATCACAACTCTAACCGAAACTCCCAAGTCTAAAGTCTAAAATCGAAAGATGGATTTATTGCGATCGCTACCTCTAGGGCTATACCTCGAAGAACCAACCACTTGGCTGCACAAACTCGATCCGCGAGTCAAGCTAGGTTGGTTGATGAGCTTCCTGTTTGCGCCCATTCTGGCAAATGCCTCTAGCCGCATGGCGCTGTCAGTATTGCTGATTTTGATTACCCTGACAGCGAGAATTCCGTGGCGGGTGTGGCGTCAGCAAATGGTTTGGTTGCTGATCCTAAGTGTATTTGTTTTCTTCTTGAGCGCGATCGCCCCTGACGGAATGGCGGTAAGTTATCAGCCACGACTACCCGCAGATGAGATGGCTTTTGTCAACCCTCAGCCGGAGAGTGGGGGAGCGGGGGAGCCGAAGAATTTCCGATCGCCGATCGCAAATCACCAATTCTCAATCTCCAGTCTAAAATCCCAAGGCTACAGTTACATAGTATTCAAACAGGGGCCGATTACAATTACCCGCAGGTCTTTAGATTTGGCAATTCGCGTCAGTACCTTACTATTTACGCTGATTTACAGCACTAATTTATACCTGCTCACAACTGCTCCAGAGGAAATAACTGCTGGGATTGAAAGCTTAATGCGACCTCTGCGCCGATTCAACTGGCCGGTGACAGAAATTGTGCTAACTTTAACGTTATCTTTGCGCTTCATTCCCTTAGTCTTGGAAGAAGTGCAAAACCTAGTCCGATCGGTGTGGACAAGGGCAATCAATTGGAAAAAGCTAGGTTTGCGGAGAGCGATTAGACTGTGGATGACGATCGCAGAGCGACTGCTGAAAAATCTGCTCCTGCGAGCCGATCAAATCGCCAGCGCTATGAAAGTACGCGGTTTTACCAGTCCCGATCGACATCGCGTGGAGTGGAGTCAGTTGCGTCTTTTGAGAAGTGACTGGCTTGCGATCGCAACTTTAGCGGTATTCTGGGGAGTGCGGTTGATTTGGGGGAACGGCGAACTGTGACGATGGAACCAGTACAACCCTACTCCATTCCGGGGCAAGAGGACTATCTTACACCATTGAATAGGTATTTATCACCAAAAAATACCTGGGAAATTAATCACAAATCATTTTTAGTAAATAGACGCTTTATACTCTAAAAGATGAGCCCAGATTGCTATAAAGTAATGGGATGAATAGTTGAGATATACTCTGTTGCACATTTGTCAAAATACCGATATTGTCAATATCCCCCCCAACCAATCTACTGTTGTCCGTTTTGGGGACAGAGTTGTGCAATACAACTGGCAGAACAGCCCCAGCCATGCTGGAGGTTATGCGAACTGGGTACAACCCAGATATAGGTTACCGTCCTTTATAGCTGGAATAAGTATTAATCGGCTTACGCTGAAGAATGAATGAAAACACAGAAACTTACCTGAATCATCCTACGTTTGGTTTGCTTTACCGGGTGTGCGTACTTGAAGAACACAAGGAATTATTCACCACACTCTACGCTCAACGTCTGTTTTTTTTAGTTGTCACTACACCGGCTGGCATCACTTGCGAGCCGATTACCCGTTCGGATTCTCGCCTTTTGGTAGAAAATCGCCTGCGATCGCTGCGTCGCAGCGGTCAATCTCAGGAGTACGATAAGCTCATGGTCATTCATCATCGCACATTTCAATGACCCGCTCCCACTTATCTGATGCAATAGCGTCTCGGATTAGCCTCCTTCGCCAACAGCTACCCGAATCTGTCCGCTTGATTGCCGTCACCAAGCAGGTGTCGGTAGATGCTATGCGTTCTGCCTATGCAGCCGGAATACGGGATTTTGGCGAAAGCCGCGTGCAAGAAGCAGAAGCCAAACAGTCTCAGCTGCAAGATTTACCGGATATCACCTGGCACCTAATCGGACATCTTCAAACCAATAAAGCTAAAAAAGCTTTGGAGCATTTTCAGTGGATTCATTCTTTAGATAGTTTAAAATTAGCCGAGCAATTGGATCGCTTGGCAGGATCGCTATCCAAACAGCCGCAAGTTTGCCTCCAGGTCAAACTTTTACCCGATCCCAACAAATACGGTTGGACAGTACCCGAATTGCTAGCCGATCTGCCCGTACTCGATCGGTGCCAACATATACAAATACTTGGGTTAATGACTATTCCTCCCCTAGATTTGGATGAAGAGGAAATTCTGGCATTTTTTCAAAGTACACACGAACTGGCCCAAAAAATCCAGCAGCAAAATTGGTCGCGCATTCAAATGCAGCACCTTTCAATGGGTATGTCCGACGATTACCACCTGGCAGTGCAAGCGGGTGCGACGATGGTACGCTTGGGAACAACTCTGTTTGGCGAAAGACAGAATGAGTGATATAGCTCTTTGCAAGGTCAGCCGTGCAAACACAGTCGCTTCCTTGCTTTGAGCCCTCAATACTGTACTAACATATCTGACTGTGGCTATACGTTACAATGGGGAACTATCGGGCGGTTCTGTTAAATCCTGAACTTTCGGCGGCGAAAGAGCAATTATCGGCTACTTTAGCCGGAATAATTTCTAAAATTAAACAGACCATAGGCTAACATATTGCCAGCGTCGAGACATAAATAGAAAAGGGTGTTTCCCAAGTCAAGTACCCTTACCATAAGCGAAGGTATGCGAAAAACTCCGATTTTCAAATGCCTCTTCTCTGGCAAAACGATCGAAACAATCTCTAGTAAACTGTAGTTGGATGGAGTGTGAACAACCGTGAATAATATTTTTACCAAGCTAAGAGATTTCGTTGGCCTCAACGAGCCAGTCGAATACGAGTACGACGATTACGACGATGCGGACGAGCGGAATAACTACCAAAACCTCTACCCAGAGGAAACTGCTCAACCCGCCACCGAAGAAGACCGCCGAAATCGCCGCCGGATTCGCGATCGCATCACCGTAGCACCAGAAACTACAATACCATCCCCAATGAATAACGTGATTGGAATGCCAGGAGTTAGCAACAGCTTTTCTGAAGTTGTGGTAATGGAACCCCGCACCTTTGAAGAAATGCCTCAAGCAATTCAAGCTTTGCGGGAACGGAAATCGGTTGTATTGAACCTGACGATGATGGACCCCGACCAGGCCCAACGGGCGGTAGACTTTATCGCAGGTGGCACTTATGCGATCGACGGTCACCAAGAGCGCATCGGCGAAAGCATCTTCCTGTTTACGCCTAACTGCGTCCAGGTGAGTACCCAATCGGGTGTCGTTCACGAAGTCCCTCAACCCCAAGTGCGCGTCCCCCGTCCAGCCACTCCGACACCCTCCTGGGCAACGGATCAGCGGATCGTTCAGTCGATCTAGATCGAGTTGGTCATTAGTCAGCAGTCAGCAGTCAGCAGTCAGCAATGACTCTTAACTAATGACTCTTGACTAATGACTCTTGACTAATGACTCTTGACTAATGACCAATGACTATAAAATTTGGCATCATCGGTGGCGGGGTAATGGGAGAAGCTCTCTTATCCCGCTTAATTAATCAACAAATATATCTACCGTCAGAAATTCTGGTCAGCGACCCCCAGGCGCAACGCCGCAGTTTGTTGACCCAGCAATACCAGATCGCAGTGACTTCTGACAATAAGGAAGTGGTAAGGGCAGCCGAAGTGCTGTTTTTGGCAATTAAGCCGCAAGTGTTTGATAGCGTAGCGGCAGAGTTGGTAGAAGATGGGGTTGTTGTAGAAGGGCAGCTGGTGATTTCGATTATGGCTGGCGTTCCCTTGAATAAGCTGGAATGGGCTTTTCCGGGACAGCCGGTGATTCGGGCGATGCCGAATACGCCCGCAACTGTGGGCGCTGGGATGACTGCGATCGCACCTGGCAATCATGTACAGCTGGGTCACCTTGAACAGGCGCAAGGCATCTTCCAAGCTGTGGGAGAGGTGGTGGAAGTGCCAGAAAATATGCTGGATGCGGTGACGGGTTTATCGGGCTCAGGGCCGGGTTATGTCGCCCTTATGGTGGAAGCGCTGACGGATGGAGGGGTGGCGGCAGGGTTGCCAAGAGCGATCGCATCTGGGTTAGCACTCCAAACCGTTCTCGGCACCGCTCAACTGCTTAAAGAAACGGGTATGCACCCAGCAGAACTCAAGGACAAGGTTACCAGTCCCGGCGGTACAACTATTGCTGGTATTGCTGAATTAGAACGTCTTGGTTTTCGATCGGCTTTGATTGAAGCGGTTAAAAAGGCTTATCGTCGTTCAAAAGAACTTGGCAGTTAGGTACTGGGCAATTTTAGATTTTAGATTTTAGATTTTAGATTTCCCCATGACTAATGATATCGTGTCCGGTTGCATCGTTAGTATATGAGTGATATTGTCAAATTGTCTGTTTTCATCGTTGGTTAAATTTTTACCGCAGATGAAGACAGATGAACGCAGATGAACGCAGATAAGAATAAGAACCTAAATTTTTTAGGTAACAGATGCTACCGGACATAATAAGATATTACGCATCTAAATCCAATATAAAGACGGGCAGGATGCCCATCCCACAAGAAGATCGGAAAAACTGACTGTCAAATTAGATGCGTAGCAGCTTATGATTAATAAAAGAATATTTGATTGCTACACGATTATTCCCCATACAACCGAGTCCAAGGTGTTGGTGCTTCGGGTTAAAGATGGCTGGTCTTTACCACATTTTGTGCCTGCTAAAAATCATTTTGCTCATGTCGATCTGGTCAACCGAGCTATGCAGGAGCAGTTGGGGATTGATGTAACAACGCTGTGCTGCGTCTACAATGACTTGGATACTGACCTCGATCGCGTAAACCGAGTTTTTGTCCTTGAAAATCACGATCCCGACTGGAAGCCACCTGTTGAGGCTCGTTGGATTGGTAACTACGAACTGGATAATCTGGCGCTAACTGTGCCAGTGCATCGTGATGTGCTGAAAGCTTGGTTTAATGAGGTTGAAGATTATCAAATTAGCACACAGCGAGTTCCTTGGGCAAGAATTGGCTGGTTTGAAAAGGCAACAATTTGGATTGACGAACAATTAAATAGTCTTGGCATAAGTGTTATTTCTCCTATTGAACAATTAAGATCTTGGAGTGTTTCCTGCGTGATGCGGGTAAGTACGACAGCGGGAAATATTTACTTCAAAGCTACGCCAGATGTATTAGCTAAAGAATTTTTATTCACGCAAACTTTAGCAGAATATTACCCAGCAAACTTTCCCAAAATATTAGCTGTGGAACCAGAACAGCACTGGATTTTGATGCAGGATTTTGGGGGAAGGATTTTGTCAGAAGTGACAGATGTCGTTCAGTGGGAAAAAGCTTTGCGCTTATATGCTGAAATTCAGATAGAATCTGTTGAGCGCGTTGATAATTTGATAAGTTTGGGTTGGCCCGATCGGCGTTTAAAAATTCTATCATACTTCATTGAGTTGCTGTTAAGTGATACCGAGGCATTGCTAGCAGGAGATTTTATAATTATTGAAGAAAGTGATATTGATGAACTGCGTGCTTTGATTCCCCAATTTAAGGCAATGTGTCAGGCATTGGCAAGTTACAATCTGCCGCAGACGCTGGTACATGGGGATTTGTGGGCAAAAAATGTCGTTGTAACCGATAATAATTATATTTATTTTGATTGGCCGACTAGCGCCATATCTCATCCTTTTTTCGATATCGTTAACTTTTTGTATATTGAAAAGTACGTTCCCGATCTTCCAGACGTGCGTACTCATCTCCGCAATGCCTATCTGGAAGCTTGGACAATTTACGAACCGATGGAACGTTTGATTGAAGCGTTTGAATTGTCGATAACATTGGGAATGTTGTATCAGGCGATAACTTATTACTGGATAGTTTCCCATTTAGAAGAATTAGCTAAATGGGAAATAGAAGTTGCAGTACCTTTGTGTTTAGAAAAGCTGTTACAGCGCTTTTCTGGTAAGTAGGTACGCGAAACCCGGTTTCTGGGCTTTACGACCTCAGACTGCCGAGTTTGAAAAGTTAAAAAATCTTTATATTTCCAAAAATGCTCTGTTGTCAACGCTGAGTGAAGCGAGTGGGGAATGAGTTAAAAGCGTTAGTGTTCGATCGCATTTTTCCTGATTTAGCGGGAGGATTTGTCGCGGATGCTATCCGACGAGGGGAAGAGGTGACATCGGAACAATGAGATGCACCATTGAAAAACCGCAAATTTGAAAGAGGAATGGTATAATCTGTGAAAGTCTGCGTTCAAGATATTGATAAAAGTCGTTACTCTATCTCTTTGGATTGTCACAGGAAAGCGAAATCGTGCAAAGTGTTTCTAAGTTTGATATTACAAGCAAAATTAGCCGTCAGCCCTACTACAGGACGCAGCTAGGTTCAGCCTACTTAGGTAATAGCTTGGAACTGATGGCAGAATTGCCCAATGAAAGTGTCGATTTGATTTTCACTTCCCCACCTTTTGCCCTAGTAAGAAAGAAAGAGTATGGCAATGTAGATGCCCATAAATACGTCGAATGGTTCAAGGCATTTGCTAGTGAATTCTATCGTATTATCAAGCCCGAAGGATCGCTAGTCATAGATATTGGAGGAACTTGGATTAAAGGTTTTCCCGTGCGATCGCTTTATCATTTTGAGTTAGTAATAGAGCTTTGCAAACCAAAATCAGAAGGTGGTTTGGGTTTCTTCCTCGCCCAAGAGCTTTTTTGGTACAATCCAGCCAAACTTCCTACGCCTGCTGAGTGGGTGACGGTGCGGAGAGAGCGAGTAAAAGATGCTGTAAATACAATTTGGTGGTTATCAAAAGATCCGCACCCTAAAGCCAATAACAAACGGGTTTTACGCCCTTACAGTGAGGCGATGAAAAACCTATTGAAAAATGGTTATGATGCAAAACTACGCCCGTCTGGGCATGATATTTCTACTAAATTTCAGAACGATCGGGGTGGTGCTATTCCTCCAAACATCATAGCCGATCCTACGTGCAGTTCCGGCGCGTTCATTGGGCAGCCAGTATTAGGAGAATTTAATTGGATTTTAGAGCATGATTTAGCACAGCCTGTCAATGTGATTTCCGCTTCTAATACTGCATCTAATGATTACTATCAGCGACGATGCAAAGAAGCAGAAATTAAACCTCATCCTGCTAGATTTCCCCAAGCATTACCTGAATTTGTCATCGCACTTTGTACTGAACCTGGTGATTTAGTTCTCGATCCATTTGCAGGTTCAAATACTACAGGACGAGTAGCGGAAACCCTCGATCGCCGTTGGTTAGCTTTTGAATTAGATCAAAATTATATTAAAGCATCGCAGTTTCGATTTGAAGAAGATGCTCCATTGGTTGTTACTCCATTAAAAGAGAGAAAAGTTCTGAAAGCCAAAGCGCTGGCTTTAGCCCCTGATTATATTGACAAATCATCTACAATAGACGATCAAAATAGTTATATCCAATTAGACTTATTTCAATCACATAATAACAATATGGCAGATCAAAAACTAAAGTTTACTTACGGGCATCAGTTTGAACCTAAAACGATGAATTTACCGGAACTGGTGCAACTCTGTGTAGATTGCCAGCCCGATCGCCGTATCCTACAGGTTGAAATTGCCAAGCGTTATTATTCTAGTCACTCAACGCAAAATGATTTACAGCAAGGAGAAAATCGCAGCAAACTTGCAATGAATACATTTCTTTCTCTTCGTGCTTACAAGTTAGTTGAGTCGATTAATGATGATTGGCAGTACAAAGTAACAGATCTTGCTAATGAAATATTAGCTTATCAGAGCGATGCTGATGAAGCTGCTACGATTTTTGCCCGTCACATCCTCACTAATTTAACTGGAATGTCTTTGCTGAAAGCAGTGGAAGCAATCAACAGTAGAGGCGATAAACCCAAATTAGATTTAATTGGTTACGAATTGCAAGAAATGGGGTATTCTCTCTCTCCTAATGCTATCTATGTTAGCACTATGCGGCAATGGTTACAAGAAGCAGGGGTATTTGAGAAAACATACGAAATTAATTGGGATCGAGTCTATGACATCCTAGAACTTGATAAAGACTATATTGATGAGATTTACACTCTTACCTCAGAGCAAAAGTATTTTCTATTGGCAATGCTCCAGATGAGCATTATAGAGCTAACCAAGTGGAATGACATTGCTAACTATGCGGTGAGTGTTTATAAAGTACGCTTCCCCTCAAAGTCATTTGTTAAGGATATTATTCAACCTTTAGTAGAAGTAGGTTTAATTGAAACTGAGAAAACTACGGGTGGACGTGGTGCTAAACCTAATCTTGTTAAGCTGACTGAAAAAGCACAGCGTGAATTACTGTTTAAATTGTTAGAGTCTATTGCAGACATGACAGAAATATCCCAAACTGAGCTAAATCGAAGTTTTGAAGATGTTGTCAATGATTTAGATCATTCCGATAAACATATTAAAGGCAAAGCACTAGAATTGTTAGCAATTTGGATGATTCGTTTGACGAGTCTTCGATTCACAAAATGGCGCAAACGGGACTATGAAACTGGACAAGGTGAAGTAGATGTTTTAGCTGCATCGGATCGCTTTGTTTATCACCGTTGGCAAATTCAGTGCAAAAACACCAAACGAGTAGATGTTGAGGTGTTAGCCAAAGAAATAGGGATGACTTTTGTAACTGGCGCTGATGTGGTGATGATTGTGACTACTGGTGAGTTTACTAGAGATGCTTTCCAGTACGCTTATCGCATGATGGAAGTATCCCGTTATTATATGGTGCTGATTCAAAAAGAGGATATTGAGGCTATTAAAGAAGATAGAACTAATATTATCAAGATTCTCGATCGCCGCGCAAGGCGTGTATTTGCTAAGAAGGAATTAGGATTAACTGATAATGCAGTTGATGAGATGGAAATTGAAGAGGATTCACTGACAGAGTTTGATGGAGCATTTGAAGAGGAATAGAGCAACCTCTGGGAGAAGGCGAAGCACCTACGTACTATCAAGCATAAAGATCGCTCACAACCTCGATCCAATAATATCCCAAGTCAACCAACCATCACCTCAGCCAACAGCCAGAAGAAGCCGATGTAATTCACGATTTGTTAGCCTATATAGCAGAACAAATGCTCGAACTCAACAAACAAAAGCAAGCCGAAATAAAAAGCTTTTTGCAATGGCTAGAGCGCTTTATCGGTTGTCCCGTTGACAGCCTTACCAATAAATCGAAAATTCAGAATTATTTAGGAGACTATTCCAAAGACGAACCCCATATCAGCTTTGATGAGTTAATCGAAGTGCTGAAGAAAAACAAAAATAAACTCAAAATCGATCCCGTTGCGCGAAAAGAACAGCAAACCTTAGAAAAAGAATATCAAGCAAGTTTAGATACTTTACTCCCGCTCAAAATGCAACTGATGCGGTGCGATCAACTGATAGATAAGATTGTTTATAAACTCTATGGATTGACAGAGGAAGAAATTGCTATTGTAGAAGGGAGATGAGCAAAATTAATCTGATTTGTAAAACTGCACCACCCAGAATGCCAATTCAAAAAAACACCAATGAAGACCACCAACTATTTCAATGATTTTGCTTCTCAAAAGCATCCAGAAGTTCAACGAGAATGGATAGAGCGTGTATTAGCCGATCCGGTTAAAAAAGAAGTGCAAACTAACAATCGCATCTCTTACTGGCGTAATATTGAAGAAGCAGAGGGTCGAGTTTTACGGGTAATTACCCTGGAAGATGGGGAAACTGTTCATAATGCTTTCTTCGATCGTAACTTTTACAAACGACAACAACGAGGAGAAGAACCACAATGAAGATTCAATATTTTTCTGATACTGACACATTAGCGATCGAGCTAACCAACAAACCCGTAGTTTCTACCGACGCAATTACTGACGATCTAATCTTAGATTATGATGATGAAGGTAAAGTTGTCGCTATCACAATAGATAACTGTTCTAAAAATGTAGATGCTATCAATCTTCAAGCTTTCGATTTACCTTTGTTAAGTGTATAGCCGCGAAAAGAACAGCAAAGCGAAGATGAAGTTGCTATTTTAGAATGGAGATGAGGCACAAAACAATAACTTAAACTATTTCAGGTCAAAAAGAATCCACCAGGAGATTTTATGAAAGCAATCAAAGTAATGGCAACCATTGATGAAGAAGGAAAACTGGCTTTAGATAAGCCTTTGACGATAGATAAAAATCTGCGCGTTGAGGTAATTGTTCTGATTCCTGAAACAGCAGATATCGATCGAGATGAAGATGAGCCAAAAACCGCCATTAAGGAATTTTAGGAGTAGCAATATGCAAGTAACCAAAGAAAACCTCAAACAAGAAATCGATCAATTTAACGACGATCAACTCAAGCAAGTTGCCGAATTTATCAAATTTATCAAATTTCGCAGTCGATTCAATCAAAAAGTAGTTGATTTACATCAATTTGCCAGCCTCTATCAAGAATTTGCCCAGGAAGACAGAGAACTTGCAGAAGTTGGAATAGCAGACTACATCGAGCAACTACAAAAAGAGGATCGAGCATGATTATTAAGCGTGGGGAAGTGTGGCTAGCAACCCTTGACCCAGTTCAGGGTTCCGAACAGGCTGGCACTCGTCCCGTAATTATTTTTCAAGAAAATACCCTATCCAAATTTACCACAACCGTCATCACAATTCCTGTCAGCAGCAATTTGCGCCGTGCCGAGCTTCCTACTTGTATTCAAATATCTAGTGGTGAAGGAGGATTGAATCAAGACTCTGTTGCCCTCTGCCATCAAATTCGTGTTCTTGATAAAACTCGACTTACCAAAAAATTAGGACAACTGGAACCGGAAACTATTGAACTGTTAGAAACAACTGTATTATTTACCATTGGTTACTCAATGCCATAATTACATTAAAGGATGATCGAACGAGGAAATTGCCCTTATCGAAATATACGCAAAAGTGAGCAATTTGTTAAAATCGGGAAAATGAGCAAACCCAGTAAATAGAAAATTCAAACATTAGAGGTTTAATTCAGATGATTATGCAAGCAGAAGAAAAAAAATATTACTCTCCAGAAGAGTATCTAGAACTAGAAGTCAATGCAGAAGAAAAACATGAATACATTGATGGAGAAATAATCCTTATGTCCGGTGGAATGCCCAATCATAACCGAATTATCCTTAACTTCGGTGCATCTCTAAACTTTGCTCTTAAACGGCAACCTTACGATGTATTTGTCAGCGATCAGCGATTGTGGATTCCCCAACGACGTACCTATACTTACCCTGATATCATGGTAGTTCAAGGAGCTTTGCAACTCCAAGAAGGACGAAAAGATACTATTACCAATCCAGTGATGATTGCCGAAATATTATCAAAATCAACTCAGGCTTATGATTCTCCTTCGGAGACGCTATGCGAACAAGGCGAAAAATTTAAGTTTTACCGCACTATTCCCACTTTTCAAGAGTATGTAACGATCGAACAATACTCAATGCACGTTGAGCGATACTACAAAACAGAACCGCATCAATGGATTTTTTCTGAGTATGATGGTGCGGAATCAATCCTATCCCTTAACACAGTTCCATGTGAAATTTCTCTGGCAGATCTCTATGATAAAGTTGATTTTGAAGCAGAGTAAAAATGAGGGAAATTATCACGTATGTTGTTGCGCTTTAGCGCTATCTTAAAGAGCGCTGAAGCGCAACAACGTACCAAAATTAATTTAAAGAATTTGGATCTATCCCTAATTCTCGTAACTTTTCCGCCAATCTTTCCGCTTTTTGTTCCGCTTGCAAAATCCGTTCTTCAGGCGTTAGCAATCTTGACCCTCGATCGTCATACCAATAAAGCCATTCCCGCGTTATTCCCTGATAAGTTCCCCGTTCTCTACCAATTCCTAAACCAATTTCAGGTAGCCAAATCGGATTATCTTGCGGCTGCAAATTATATTCCCCATTCACCAAACGATATACTTCTAATGGTGATTTTCGACGGCGAATGGGATTATATACTACATAATACAATACTTCCAATTCTGCATAAAGGTTTTTCTTGTTGGTGTATTCTCCCCGCCGTTTCTCGGAAACAATTTCTAGCACCATGATTGGGGGAATATGATCTTCTTCCCAAAAGATATAACTTCGACGCAAGTTTTCATCAAAAACCCGTTCTACTCCTAAGCTAAGAAATCCATCTGGCACTATAGCAGGTTCTTCGGGGTCGTAATATACTCCCATATCAACACCAAAAAACCAATCCATGCGGTTCGCCCAAACTAAAGCTAAGATTGCTTTGAGTAAACCGGGAATTAAATCTTGCAGTTCGTTATCCACAGGTGTATCGTCAGAGTCGGGTAGTTCTTCGGAAGAGGGTAAGTAATGCAGTGGGTTGTACTTTAACATGATGGGGTCTGGGTGACACGCACAATTCGATTGTAAACTTTTGCCTGGGATAATTGGCGGATATTGTGCGGTTGTTGGTTATGTAGTTTGTTCTGTCTCTGTCTGTAATTTTTGCCCGATTTTTGGTTCGGTTCCTGCTAATAAACGATCGATATTGGCGCGATGACGCCAGATAACGTAAATACCAGCTGCGATCGCAAATAGCAGATACGGTAACGGTTCACCAAATCCAAACATTAGCGCGGAAACTGCGATCGCACCCACAATCGAACTCAACGATACAATCCGGGAAATTGCCATCACTACCGCAAAAACCCCTAACGTTCCCAAACCAACTTGCCAAGACATTGCTAGCAATATCCCCAAACTGGTAGCAACTGATTTCCCGCCTTTAAAATTCAACCAAATTGGCCAACTATGACCGATTATCGCCGCTAATCCCGCCAAAGCCACCAGCCAAGGCAAAGATAATCCCTCATTACTTGACAAATCGCTAGAAATAATGTAAGCAAAATGCGCGAGTGCGATCGCAGCCGCACCTTTAGCAGCATCCACCAGCAAAACCACAATTGCTGGGCCTTTTCCCAGCGTTCTCAGCACATTTGTTGCGCCAATCGAACCAGATCCTTGGTCGCGAATATCAATTCCCTTGAGGATACGAGCAGCTAAATAGCCAGTCGGAAAAGAGCCTAACAGATAAGATACCAGCAACAAAGCAATATTTACACTCAAACCAACCATCATCAACCCATCCTTTACTGAAAATTTCCAATTTAAGATTACAGATTAAATCATTGAATTAGGCTGATCTTAGGTACGTTGTTGCGCTTTAGCGCTAAAGCGCAACAACGTACCTAAGATCAGCCTACATCTGCGATCGAAATTATCCAAAATCTAATTTTTGGACAAATCCTTAAAACCGATCGCGATCCGAAGAATAGTTCGGCGACTGAGGATCGGGCGCAAACGCCAACCACAGGGGGAATTGCAGCACAGCTAGACTAATTTGGTCTTCTGTTTCGTCAATAATAATCAACGGCATCTGCCCTTCTTTAACCAACCGCTCAGCTTTCATTGCCATCGGTTCTGGCGCTTCAAACAGAGTTAGTCCCCGTTCTGGGCCAAAATCGCTGCGAGAAATGCCCAGACAGTCTTGTAAACCGCGCCTCCATTCGCCCAGGCGTTCGGGGGTATTTGCCAGGACTAGGCTGCGGAGACGATCGCCATATTGCGATCGCAACACCGAGATAATAGAAGAAGAAATCAGGATATTTTGCAGGCGAGAACCCATAGTCCGCAACGCGCCCTTCCCACCCTGAGTGAAAACCAGTAGGAAGCGCGTTCAGCGTGAACTGGTTCAAAAGTGCGCCGCAGTTGCCAAGGCGGGCCATAATAATCCGGTCGCGTGCGGTATTGGTCTAAAAGTTTGCGAATTTGCTTGGATTGTTCCTGAAAACCCTGCTCTGCAAATTTCGGCCCCCCAGGTTCTTTGATGGGTTTAGCATCCTTAATAACGACCTTTTCTTCTGGTTCTGGGGCTTTGGGAATCAGTTCCAGTTGTTCGGCTGACGACGCCAGATCTTGCAAACTACCTACCAGATAGTCTTTAAAGCCTTGTACCCGAATTGCCAAGTCTTGAGAAACTCCAGCAAATGTCGTTTTCATCTCAGATCGAACCCGTTCCTGGCGGCGTTCTAACTGTTCTACGGCAATTTGCAGCGTCTGCTTGCGTTGTTCTAATTCGCTCAAGCCTTCTTGAAGCAGGCGACCTAAAGTTGCTTGCGTTTCAGTCATTTGCTCGGAGAGGATTTTTCTGCTGGTTTGTAGGGAAGCAATTTCTTGTTTGAGAGACTGTTCCTCTTGCTTTAATTCAGCTACCCGTGCTTCTAACTCAGTTATGCGATCGCTCTTTTTCTGCACTTTATCGTCTATAGGCGCTGAATCCCCTTCTATCAACTGATTGTTTTGTTCAGTAGTTAGAGGCGATCGATCGCCTACTACCAAATCATCTTCAGGTAGCTCTGCAACCAAATCTACTCTGGCACTTCGATCTTGTAAATGATCCAATGCCTCAATAGCTGGTTCTTGCTCTGGCTGTTGCTCTTGTTTTTGGGTTTGGGGTTCTTCTGAATTCATCTAACAACTAACGACTAACAACTAATATTTACTCAACAAAGGTAGGGCATTGCTGGCCTTGACAACTAAAAACTAATAGACACTCAGACGGCTGACCTTCCACTAAATCTTCGGACAGCGTTGTTCCAGGCAGATTTGTAACATCTTGGCATCGAACAACATAGGCAAGAAGTGGATGCTTTTGACTTCTTTAAAGTAAAACAAGATTGGCACTCCCGGCCAAAAAATTCGCCAATTTTGCCATTCCCGGTAAGGGAAACTGCGGATTATATTATCAGAGCGGTATACCTCTAAAGCCGTTTCCGTAAATTTCAGACGGATAGTGGCAGTCTGGAACAAGAGGAATAATCCGAATAGGGCGACGATCGAGCTAAGCCAGACTTGCACCAGCAGTAGCGGTATTGCGCCTACCACTAAGACAATAGGCAGAGTGTAACTGGGAGAGAGTTCAACCGTTTGTTGCGATCCGATGGGAGTAGCGGTGGTCACAGTCTTTAATTCCTCAAGACGAAGAGACTTCACTCCTATTTTATAGGCTTACGTCTCATAAGCCTTTTTGGATTACGCTGCCCGTTCCCTGAAACATTACCCAAGTCAATAAAAAATTGACAATAAAGATCGCTAGCAAAGATGTTACCACGGCAGTGGTCGTTGATTGTCCCACACCTTTAGCGCCTCCTGTCGTCGTCAAGCCCCAGCTACAGCCAATTACGGCAATTAGGGCTCCGAAGCAAAAAGCCTTGATCGCCGCACTACAGATATCCCAGATATCCAGGAAGTTGCGAACCGAATCTAGAAATATTGATTGGGAGATGCCGTAAAGGTTAGTGGCAATCAGCAATCCTCCCATCATGCCAGTTACCATGCACATAATGGTCAAAATTGGCAGCATCAAGCAGCAGGCTATCACGCGGGGAATCACCAGGTAATCGATCGGATCGGTCTTGAGGATCAGGAGGGCGTCGATTTGTTCGGTGACCCGCATTGTGCCTATTTCTGCCGCAAAAGCCGATCCGACTCGTCCCGCCAGCACCACAGCGGTGAGGACTGGGGCTAGTTCGCGACACAACGCGAGTGCGAGAACTCCTCCCACGGCGGTGCCTGCACCCAAGTTGATAAACTCACGCGCCACCTGAACTGTAAATACCATGCCCACGAAAGCCGCTGTTACCAGGGCTATGAGCAGGGATTCTGGGCCAACTGCTGCCATTTGATCTAGGGTGTTGCGCCGGTGGATTTTGCCTTTGAGTAGGTGGATTAGTACTTGTCCGCCCAACAAAATCGCCGCTAGCAAGCGCTGTCCCCATAACCTTAAACTCAAAAAAGCGATCGCCCTTACTCCACAAAAGTTCGCACTGCATTAAGAACTGTATCCAATATGAACGATCCCCAGTCACTTATCCTGTCTATTTTTAATTAAAACTTAAGATTTTTGACTTTTTGGCTCGACAGGGAGTATCGCGCCTATTGTGGTAAGTGGCAAGTGCCATTTGCAGGCATGGCCGCTGTCAGTTCGATCGGAGTACTAAGCTTGGCATGAGTATTTTCCCCAACTTCTTCCGCTCTCTGCTGCTAACGAGTATCCTCAGCTTTGTCGCCCCCATTCTGCTAATCGGGGGAACGTTGGCAGGTCTGTCTTTGATTAGTTATATTCCTGGCCTGGGAATCATAGGTCAGTCCGGCGCGGAGTCAATCTGGAAGTTCCTGGCCGTTTTTGGCAGTGGCTGTCCCATCCAAGGATTCTTGACAATTGGTGCGACTTGTGGATTGGTGGGCGCGATGTTTGACACCTACGCTTTCTACAGATATCAAACCCTTCGCGGGAATTGATTCGATCGCACGGGAATTGGGAATCGCTTCCCAAGAAAACCAAAAATCTTCTCCTTTATCTAAAATCTGAAATTCTCAATCAACGGTTACCCCTCAAAAGGTCTTCCAGCCTTGATAGCGGGTTTGTTCTTCCCTACGGACAGGTAAAAAGCGAACCCTTGTTTAGCCGTCGCCGGATCGAGGGCAGTCTGGACAAGATTCTGATTAGTGGCGACATCAGCACCATTGCCAGTATCCCCTTTCGTTTCATTCTCTTGAATCCCATTCCAAGTAAGGTAGGTGCTTTTCAGATGGCGGAAGATTTCTTGATAAAGTTGGCTTCTCACGCGATCGCCCCGTTTCCCATCTTCCAGTTTGATATCATCCACAAAAAATGCTAGTTCCAAACCAATAAAATAGGAAACCTCATTATGATTAATTCCGATCATCCTGATTTGCGGTTCTTGCCATTTTTCTCGCGACAGTTTCAACTTTTCTTTGAGCCACTTAATTAAGTCCATCACATAATCATCTAATCGAGTTTCCTCACCTTGAGGATTGGATATCTTTTGAGACAAGCGTTGCGCTCTGCGCTTTAATACATTAATCTTTCGCTCCCATTCATCAGAAATGAAGTATTGATCTCGATCCAGTAAATTAGGATCTTTGAGCCAAACGCGATACCACTCCCTAATTAACTCAATCAGTCCTTCTTCATTATTTTCCTGAAACTCAAATCCACTGCGGTTGTTATTGTCTTCATCGATTACTTGGAAACCCATAAGTTCTAAGATTGCTTGATATTCCTGTTGGACATTTTCTATTTCCTCTTCAGTTATCCCTCCTTTTTCAGCAAACTGCATTGTCACAACCAAAGCTTCCAGCGCTTGTTCTATTTCCTCTAATTGGAAATTGACCGCCTGTTCCGCCAGTAGCCGTGATTTGCCGATTTTTTGTTGTTGGGTAAGATGAGGGTCACATCCTTTATAGCTATAGTATCGATCGATCGTCTCCAATTTAGTATCGATATCCCCTAGTGTATCGGCATGAGCTAGCACAATTTCTTCAATCAGCTTCCGGGTTTCATCAATATTAGATTCAGGGGGTATCTCTATATCCATAGCGATATAGTACAAAGAGGTAGGACGACTCAGATTCGTGAGTTTTTGACCCTGCAATACACTGTTAGGAATATAAACATCACAATGGTTACTAAATATATATAGCTGAGTCACTCTCACACCAATCCGGCGTAGCATTCCGATTGAACCATCTTCAAGGAGCAGGATATCACCAAATTGAAAAGGAGTATCAATCAGTAAAACAATCCCACTAAAGAAATTAGCCAAAATATCCTGAAGTGCAAAACCGAGAACAAAAGTAGCACCGCCCAGGGTTACCCAAAGTCCACTTAAATTAACTCCAAAGGTTCCGAGAACAAGAGCTCCGCCAGTAAGGAAGATCAGCACAGGGACAACTGCTGATAGGATGGGAAGCAATACGTCATCCCACATGACTTCGCTTTTTTGAGTGTAATCTTTGAGGTAGTAAATAAAAACTTGGAGAAATACTTGGATAGCCCAATAACTAAAGGTTATAATTATAATCGATGTCAGGATGTGTTCTATCCCTGTAGGAATTTTAACAGAGACTAAATTCTTAAAAGTGATTTTTAGGGTGAAGATAGCGAAGACGATCAGTGCCGGATAGGCAGAAACACTTAGGGTAACGAGTGCGATGTCCCGTTCAAATTGCCGAAAGATCGGGCGCAAGATATAAAATAAGAATACATATAATAGCCCCGTTGCCAGAGCCGTGATTAGCAAACTAATCAGGATCGAATTCACTGTATTCATTTTATCAATTTGATGCCAGAGGTTTTGTAACATAGCCGTTGCTCGATTTAACATAGTTCACCTTAACTTTATTTGTAAAAATGTCAACAATAATTTGGGATTTGGGATTTGGGATTTGGGATTAACCCCCAGACGGTCGTTCGGGGGCTGACAATACGGAAAAGGTTTTTTCTTTTCCACGACTGAAAGTCTGGGGCTTGAGCCCTTTGGGTTTTCGGTTGTTAGTTGGAGCGACTCATAGCGAAAGATTCTCAAACTTGAAATTGACAAAGGTGTAAATTTCTGACAAGTGTGACGATCGCTCCTAACTATTCTACCTTATTCTACTACCAGTTTTAACCCTGGAAGCAATCGTTCTAAGTTTTTCAATGATTTACCTTGCCAGGGCACCTTCTTGCCCCCTAAAACCACTAATTGAGTCCCTTTCTTTTTCTTCATCCCCAGGACAAATTTAGATAACATACTGATGCCAGAACTGTTGAGGAATGCTAATTCTTTCACGTTTAATGTGAGGGTGTCTGGGTCTGAATTAGCCGCTTGATCGAGCAACTTAACAATGGGAACATAATCCTTGGGACTTCCTAGAGTAATATCCCCTTTAAAATAAACTGTTGAGGACGCTGGCTCGTATTCAACCTGATAGTCATCGCCTTTGACTTCTTGATTTGCCATAAATTGTTTCTCCTTTTTTTCTTCAGATGTCCGAATCATGTATTAGTAAAAATTATACAACAACTTGAGCCATTGTAGTAACAGTGACAATTTGTGGATGACTCGGATCGAACTCAAATTTCCAGCCTAATTTTGCTGAATAATCATTGATTGCGGTCAGCAAACCTAAGCCAGAAGCTTCACTATCTTCGGATTCGGCTGTTTTTTCAATCTGCTGAACATATAACTCATTAGGATCGGCGTCAAGCAATTCCCTAATAAAGGCTTGAAATTCCCTAGCCTTTTGAGTTGTAATACTGTTTTCGGTAAAAATCACAGCTGTTACTTTCTCGAACTCTTCCAGAAAATGAATGCCAAATTTAACTTTATTAGGATTGTTTTCTTCGTTAAATTTCATGGCATTTTCTAACAGTTCGTTGCCGACATAACTCACTGAATTTCTAGTTGCTTCGATCCGATCTTCACGCCGATCGGGGTTTTCATCAATTGGCAGAAAGGTTGAAAAATAGTTGGCAATAAAATAAGCTGATAAGCGGTTATTACGCCACCGTTCTTCAATTGGTCGAGAACTGGAGGTAAAGCTCAGTTCTAAAGACTCATGTTCGAGAGGAAAGTCCTCAATAAATTCTCCAAAAATTTGGCTCATATTTGTTACTTGTTAATTGATTGAAGGTTAATTAGTGGCTGCAAAATCTTGATGGCGAACATTGGCATATCATTAGCGAAACAACCTGAATTTTTTCCTTTTGGTCGCAGTCCCTTTAACTTCCTCAACTGGTTCCTCTTCCTCAACTGGTTCCTCTTCCTCAACTGGTTCCTCTTCCTCAACTGGTTCCTCTTCAAAGTCAAATTCTTTCTGTTTAACAATTAATAAAGTAATGTCATCAAAAACCTTTTGTTTGCCGATAAATCCTTTAACATCATCAACTATAACTTGCTTAATTTCTTCGGCAGAGCCATCCCAGTTTTGACTGGCAACTTCGCATAATCTCTCAAGCCCATATTGTTCTTTATCCATGTTGTACGCTTCAGGAATTCCATCGGTATAGAGGACGATTCCATCCCCCGCATTTAATTCGATGATGGTATGATTGATAAAGTCAGTAATTTCCTCATCTAACCCAATCGGAAACCCCAGATCCATCGTGTTAACTCGCTCAATTTCGCCTCCCTTTCGCACTACAATAGTTTCTTCATGCTGACCGCTGATACTAACTTTGCCTTTTGTATAAGTGAGAATGACTAATGTCAAACTCTTTTCTGAATTCATCCGGCGGACATTTTTATAAAGAGTGCGGTTGAGGGCGTCTAAAAATTTAACTGGATCGAGTTCTCGAATTTCTTTAAGAGTACGGACTGCTGTTTGGGTCATTACCATTAAGATGCCACTTTCGAGTCCGTGTCCGGTGACATCACCGATCCCAATTGTAACTACGCCGTCTGTGTAGAGAACATCATAATAGTCGCCGCCAACTTCGTCGGCTGGTTCCATAAAACCGGCAATTTCTAAACCTTCTATGGCTTCTAGTTCATCTGATGTAGGCAGAATCATGTGTTGCATTTGGCGCAACATCTCCAGTTCTTTAGCCATGCGGAAGTTTTCGGCTTGGAGGATGGCTTCGGCTTCGTTGCGTTTGAGAAGGTTTACATAAGCTTTAGAGTGGTAGCGGATGCGGGCGACCAGTTCTGCTTTGTCTGGGAGTTTGACTATATAATCGTTTGCGCCTAATGCAAAAGCTTTTGCTTTAATGAGGGGTTCTTCTTTACTAGAGAGAACGATCAGGGGAACGTATTTCGTGGGAGCGTTTTGGGCTCTCAGAAAGCGCACTAAGACCAGTCCTTCCATTTCTGGCATAACTAGGTCTTGTAAGATGACTGTTGGCTGACATGACTTGGCGACTTTGAGTGCTTTGGTAGGGTCGCTACAGTAATGAAAGGTGATATCTTTTTCTGGCAGTAACATTCGACGAACGGCTTCGCCGATCATGGGCTGATCGTCGATGAGTAAGACTGTGATTGGATCTTCTGCCACTGCTTTGACTTCCTTTTGAGATGTTGAAGAGAAGATAGAATGTAGCGAGTAACTAGCGCGTCATTGCTATTCGATCGATTAAGGTAGTGGCGATCGCATCTAGGGGTAAAACCTCCACCGCAGCACCCAAGTCTACTGCTGCTTTGGGCATCCCATAAACCACACAACTGGCCCGATCTTGGGCGATCGTATGCCATCCCTTGTTGCGTAACACACTTAGCCCCTCCGCTCCATCTCTGCCCATACCTGTTAGCAGCACAGCAGTTCCTGGGCGACTCCAGTGCTGAGCTACACTTTTGAAAAATACATCAACTGAAGGACGATAGGGATAATCAATCGGGTTTTTCGTATAACTTAAACTCAAAGAAGGTTGCAACGACAGGTGATCGTTCGTTCCGGCAATTAATACTTTTCCTACTTCGAGACGATTTCCTTGGGATGCTAGCTGCACGCTCAGGGGCGTTTGTTGATTTAGCCATTCTACTAAACTGGGGGTAAATTCTGCATCTACGTGCTGGACAATAACTACTGCTGCACCGAAAGAAGCCGGTAAGCGAGATAGGATCTTTGCCAGAGCGTTGGGCCCTCCTGTTGAAGAACCGATCGCCACTAGAGGAGGCAAACGGGATGCGCTGGGCGCGAAGATAGATTGAGGGCTTTCGGTATGGGTTTTGGATTTAGAAGTTCCGCCTGATTTGCCAATCAGTTTCCCGATCGTCACAATTTTCGCAAGCATTGCTTGGGCCGCTTCAGGGTTGCCGCTTGGGCCTAAAACTGGTGTGCTGACGGCATCTAATGCCCCATATCCCATTGCTTCAAATACTTTAGACGCATTTTGCCCAACACTAGCTGTTACCACCAGAATAGCGCAGGGAGAATTCTTCATGATCTGGCGAGTTGCTTCTACCCCATCCACGATCGGCATGACCAAATCCATCAGAATCAGGTCTGGGGTATCTTGGGCGCATTTAGTCACTGCTTCAGCACCATCCCGTGCTATCCAAGCCACTTGATAGTCTTTGACAGTCATCAAGACGCGCCGTAGCGTCTCTACTGCCATCACCATATCGTTTACAATTGCTATTCTCATATTATTTAGTCATTAGTCATTAGTCATTTTATTCTAAATTAACCAATAATATCATGTCCGGTGGCATCGTTAGTACATGAGCGATCTCGTCAAATTGTCTGTTGTTATCGTTGGTTAAATTTTTACCGCAGATGTAGACAGATGAACGCAGATGAACGCAGATAAGAATAAGAACACGATTTTGGATCGAGAGCGGATTCATTCGAGATCGATCCAAAATCCCAAATCTAATGACCTATCAAATCGAACACTGCGTTTACTAACGTATCGTCCTGGAAGCTGGCTTTTGTTAAGTAATAATTTGCTCCAGCTTCCAACCCGCGTAGGCGGTCTTCTTCGCGGTCTTTGTAGGAGACAATAATCACTGGGATTTTATTCAGTTTGGGATGATTTTTAATCTTGCTGGTAAACTCAATTCCGTTCATACGGGGCATATCAACATCACTAACTACCAAATCGTAGTGATTTGTGGAAACGGCGTGCCAACCTTCCATTCCATCAACTGCGACATCAACCTTGTAACCTTTGTTTTGGAGCAATTTTCGTTCCATTTCGCGCACGGTAATGGAATCATCCACTACCAGAATACTCTTGCGGCTGTCTGTCACAACCCGATCGGCATTGCTAACAACACGATTCAACATATGGCTGCCATTAAGCAGATTATCGACAGAACGCATCAAGTCAGAAGCATCGACAATCAGGATCGGGGAACCGTCTCCCATTAAAGCAGCAGCACTAATATCCTGAACTTTCCCCAGTCTTGGTTCTAACGGTCTGACCACCAAATCGTGTTCGCCCAAAAAGCGATCGACCACCAGTCCGTAATAGTCTGATTGTTCGCTGATCACGACAACAGATAAGGTGTCGGACTTCGGCGGGGGTTGCTTCAACTCCAATACTTGATAAGCGGCTACTAAGCCGATATTCTTATTGTCCATAGTGAAATATTGCCGGTTTTCCACTGAGGAAATATCCTTTTTATCCACGTTGACAATTTGCTCAATCCGCGCTAGGGGAAAGGCATAAGGTTCGCCGGATATTTCTACTAAGAGGGTGCGAACAACGGAGAGCGTCAAAGGCAACTGGAAGTTAAAAGTCATGCCTTTTCCCGGCTGAGAACTGGCTCGCACGTTGCCGCCAACATCGTGCGCCATGCTTTTAGCAATATCCAATCCAACACCGCGACCGGAAATTTCGGTGACTTGCTTGGCTGTGGAAAATCCAGGCAAAAACAGAAATTCCATCAGTTCGCTTTCGTTAAGCTGAGCTGCTATTTCCGGAGTTGCCAGACTCTTATCAATAATTTTTTGACGTAGGCGCTCTGGGTCGATTCCTCTACCATCGTCAGTGATGGTAATCGATAGCATTCCGCCGCGATGGACGGCTTCGAGCCGCACGGTTCCTTCTGCTGGTTTGCCTGCGGCTAGGCGCTCTTCGGGAAGCTCCATACCGTGATCGATCGCATTCCGCAAAATGTGGGTGAGGGGAGCTTCCAGTTTTTTGATGATATCGCGATCGACTGGCGTGGCTTTGCCGAGAATATCAAATCTAACTTGTTTGTTCAGCTTCCTGGCTAAATCGCGCAGCATCCGGGGAAATCCCTGCACGCCATCGGCGAAGGGACGCATATTAGATGCGATTACTTCCCGGTAGAGGCGATCGCTTAAGGAGCCGGTGCGACGGGCATATAATTCTAGTTCGATCAGGCGATCGCTCAAAATCTGCCGACATTCCCGCTCCTTGGCGCGAGCGGCTTCTAAATAAGTGTCGCTATCTTGATTGTGGTGGACTGCCAGAGTTTGCTGAAAATTCTCTAAAATTTTCGATAATTCCAGTTGGCGTTTCTTGAGGATCGTCAGGGAATCGGCAAAGGGCTGAAGCCAATTTGCCTCGATCAGAGATTCCCCTGCCAAACCCATGATGCGATTTAAGTTTTCGGCTGAAACCCGTACAACGCGATCGCTATTCGCCGCATCTTCTGCGGGTTGCTTGGCTTTCTCCACATTACCAGATGTTTGCCTAGCGATCGATTTGGTGTCCTTCCCCCCAGTTGGTTGTGTTTGGATGCCAGCAGACGCAGCAACAACCATTTCTTGCTTTTGCCCCGAAGCAGATTGTGCCTGAGTTTCCTGCTGTGAGGGGGCCCTTTTAACTGGGGCCGATCCCGGTGTCAGCAGCGCAGAAATTTCCTCTCTAGTATTTTCAACATCTTCCCGATTTTGCTTAACCCAACTTTGCCCGTGCTGACTGATGTTTAACAGCAAATCGACTCCATGCAGCAGCACGTCAACCCCATCTGCCTCCAGGGTAATCTTTTGGTTCTGCGCTGCTACAAAGGCGTCCTCCATCACGTGAGCCAAATTAACAGCAGCATCAAGCGCCACGATGCGGGCAGCCCCTTTAATGGAATGGGCCGCTCGCATTAAAGATTCCAGTACTTTAGGAGAACCCGGTTGACTTTCTAGCGCTAACAGTCCCTCGTTTAAGACGGTTGCTTGGGCGTCTACTTCCATCTGGAATAACTCCAACATTGAAGTGTCGCCGATGCTTGACATCTCGTCTGCTTCTGGAGAAGATTCACTGTCTGCGATCGCGGTTGTTTGTGAATGACTGGGCGTTTCTTGATTATAAACGGGGGTAACATCTATAGCAGGCAGGTTTGGGACAATTTTTGTCTGTTTCCTGTTGAAATCATCTTCTAAACTTACCTCTACAGTTGGTAGCTCCGGCTTTGCAGATTTGCTTTTTGCCTCTACCCTTCGCTTAGAAACTGATGCCGTACCCAGCGTCAGCAGGTTAGCAATACTGTCTGTAATAGTTTCGATCTCATCTTGATTTTCTGATAGCCAATCCTCTAAATTTTCTTCCTTTACCCGGCTAATATTTAACAGTAAATCGACCCCTTGCAGCAGCAATTCAATCTGACCGCCACTCAGGGTAATGCTTTGCTTTTGGGCGTTATCAAGGCCACTCTCTATGCCCTGAGCCAGGTTAATAGCCGCATCGATTTCGACCAGCCTAGCGGTTCCTTGGATCGCATTAGCAACGCGCATCAAGGACTCCAGCATTTGGCGAGTCTGGGGTTCGCTTTCCAAGGATAATAGCCCCTGGTTTAATATGGCTGCTTGGGCTTCCACTTCCTGCCGGAACACATCTAGCATCGTGAAGTCGCTCATCATATCCTCCCTCTTATTTGTTATAAAATTCTTTTGTTTAAAGTGGAAAACAATAAATCCGAATCTAGGTAATTAACCTTATGCCCCTGCCAGCGAATCACCCCTTTTGTATAAGCTTCTGTGGATTTTGAAATCACGACAGGTGTATTTTGTAATTCCCTTAGTGGGAAGCGATGAATACCGCAAACTTCATCAACAATAAAAACCCAATGATTTTCTTGGCTTCCCACAACTATCATCCGTTTAGCAGCAACAGAAATGACACGATCTGAAGAGTTAGCTTTATCTTCCAGGTCAAGCAGATGGGTGAGGGAAACGCACATGAGAATTTCTCCTCTAATGTTGACCAACCCCATAAACAGTTCGCTGTTGCGGTGGGGTAAAGTATGAATTATACAGGGATCTGTCACTTCCTGAAGTAACCCTACTGGCACAGCTAACCATTCGCCGCCCAGCATAAATATCATAACTGATACGGTTTCTACAGAAGGAACAATGGCCCCGTTAACTTGTGCTTTAGAACTAAGGGGCTGAGTTTTTGCTAGGATCTCAGTCCACTCGTTGACATACTCTGGTGGTGCTTCCCTTTCTAATAAACTGCGTCCGGCGGCAGAATAAACGGGGCAGTTACGACAGTGAATCACTGTTTTGAGTTGTTCGCAGGACCGATCGCCCTCAACGCCTATTTTATTCCAGCAATCGTTACTCATAACCCTCCTGACAACCTAGTTTACTGTAAACAATCACCTCTAAGCGGCTTGAAAACCAGAAATTTGCTGGCGTAAGCCTTGCGCCGCCTCGTTCAACTGGCGAATAGCACCGTTAATCTCACGCAAAGACTGGGCAGTTTGCGATGAAGCTTCACTTAGCTGCACCATTGCCTCACTGATTTGCTCGGCTCCCTCTGCCTGTCCTTCCATACTGCCACTCACCTGTTTAAAGCGGGGTGTTAAGGTTTGCACTTGCCCAATAATTGACTCTAATTTTGTGCCGATATTACGGACATTTTCCACACTCATTTCTACGTCTTTCGTGAACTTATCCATTTCCATCACTCCTGTGGAAACTGCGCCTTGCATCTCTTTGACCATATTTTCGATGTCCAAGGTCGCAACTGCTGTTTGATCCGCTAGACGGCGAATTTCTCTTGCAACTACAGCAAAACCCGTGCCGTACTCCCCGGCTTTTTCGGCTTCAATCGCCGCGTTGAGTGAAAGTAAGTTGGTTTGATCTGCTACTTTGGTGATGGTGGTGACAATGCTGTTAATGCTGTTGGCTTTATCGCTAATCGTTCCCAGTTTTGACGATATCGTATTAGTTGAAGATGCCAATTTCTGCATGGTTTTTTCCATCTGCAACAAGTCTTTTTGACTTTCACCCGCTGCCTGTGCAGTTACTTGGGAAATCCGCTCGACTTCATCTATTGTTTTTAGTAGGTTCTTGGAATTAGCCGCAATTTCTTTCGCTGTAGCGGCTACCTGATTCGTAGAGGCAACCTGTTCTGTCATTGTTGCCTCCAGTTGTTTGCCAGAGGCAGCAATTTGGGTGGTAGAAGTGGTAATTTGAATGCCAGATTGCTGCACCTCGGTGGCGAGTGGTTTGGCGATCGTATTATTAAAATACCAACCCAATAATGCAGCGATTATCGGCCCAGCAATCACACCTATAACTATCGAGAATGTGCTGAGAGCAACATCTAGACTGGCTGCTTTGCGAACATTGTTTGCCACGTTTTCATTGTATAATATGAGTTTTTGCAGTGCGCCTGTTGATGATACAAATGTGTCATGTAATGTCGTCGCTGCGTAATCATTCATTTTGTCGATTACCCCAACCGCACCCTCTGCGGCTGTATACTCAGGTGTATTAGTTTTTCCCTGCTTCACCAGAGCAATTAGAACTTGTCTGGCGTTAATGACGCCATAGGTCAAAAATTCTTCGTGAAGCTTGACAAATTTATTATGAGCTGCTATCCATTTTTCTCCTTCAGGCACAACTTTTTTATAAAGGTTATCTTCTTCTGGATCGCGAGGAATTTTTGCGTAGTCGTTAAAGGCTGCACTTATCTCTTTCATAGCAGTCTCCATTTCTGCTATATTTTTCTGCCTTTGCTCCGCAGTTAAGGCTGTAACCATCAACAAGTTTTCTGATGATTGAACTCTAGATTGTGCTTCGTTGACTTTCCACAGATTAACCATGCTGGGAAAAGCCTTCTCGCTGACTATTGTAAGGTCATGGCTCAGCCGCGAAGTTGCAAACCAGCCGATTAACCCCACTATTAATACAAGTAAACCAACCAGCATAAATGAGCTGATTATTCGCGTTTGCAATGACATATTTTTAAACATCAGTTCCCCCTAGTTTGTAATAGTTTATTCGCTGATATTTTGCCCAATTAGGTGCGAAGCAAAATTGATATAAGTAATCTTTAATCCCCTAACGAGCTAAAGTCAATGCGAATTTTGGAATCAATTATTTCCCACTTTAAAACGAGATATTTCCTGGCGTAAACCTTGTCCAGCTTCGTTTAATTCCCTAATAGAACTGTTAATCTCACGCAAAGACTGGGCCGTTTGCGATGAAGCTTCACTTAATTGTACCATTGCCTCGCTAATTTGCTGTGCCCCTTCTGACTGTCCTTCCATGCTGCTACTCACTTGTTGAAAGCTGGGGGTGAGAATTTGCACTTTCTCGATAATCGACTCTAATTTACTGCCGATATTACGAACATCATCCACACCCCGTTCTACATCTTTGGTAAATTTATCCATTTCCATCACCCCTGTGGAAACTGCGCCTTGCATCTCTTTTACCATAGTTTCGATGTCCAAGGTCGCAACTGCTGTCTGGTCAGCTAAGCGGCGAATTTCACGGGCAACTACAGCAAAACCCGTGCCGTACTCCCCGGCTTTTTCGGCTTCAATCGCCGCGTTGAGTGAGAGTAAATTGGTTTGATCTGCTACTTTGGTGATCGTGGTAACAATACTATTAATACTGTTAGCTTTTTCACTAATAGTTCCCAGTTTTGATGAGATGGTATTAGTTGCACCTGCCAACATCCGCATAGTTTGTTCCATGTGGTTCAGGTCTTTTTGACTCTCATCAGCGGCTTGGGCCGTTGTTTCCGACTTATGCTTAACTTCATCCATTGTCTTTACCAATTGTGCCGAGGTGACAACAATCGCCTTGGCTGTCGCAGCTACCTGATTGGTCGAAGCAACTTGTTCGGTCATCGTTGCTTCGAGTTGCTTGCCTGATGAGGCGATTTGGGTGGCAGAGGTGGTGATTTGAATCCCGGATTTCTGTACCTGACCCATTAAAGCATTCAGATTTTCAGTCATTATGCGAACAATTAAAAATGAAATGAATGAGCCAATCCCTATGACAAGTAGGGTACTCCCCCAAGCAAACTTAGTAGAAAAGTTCCTAGCTTCAATTGCGGTATTATTCCGAGCGACTAGGAGTTTATCCTCCGCTTGATTCATTTCTTCAATTTTTGTCCTGAGTTCGGCCATAATCCGCTGCCCCGCCCCTGAAACTACTCTCTCTTTTGTCTCGTCGAATTTTTCTGCTTTTTGCATAGAAATAGTTTCTGCTAAGTAAATTTTTCTGCGTTGAACTACTTCTTGAAGTTTCGCTAGTCTTTGTTTTTGGTCTGGGTCTTTGATAAGATTTGTTAATTTTGAGAAGTCATCGTCAAGCTTTGTTAATGAATCATTGTATGGTTCTAAAAAGCTTTCTTTATTTGTGTACAAAAAACCCCGTTGACCTGTTTCGGCCTGTACTAAATGTTTTTCTAACATTTGTAGTTGTAATTGAACTTTATAGGTTGAAATTACCCCATTAATGGATTGACTTGAAGTTTCATAGCCTCGCTCATTAACAACATTGGTAATTATAACCAATGCAAAAACTATCCCGAAACCCATCCACAAAAATTGAGAAACACTTATACGTTTTAACATTGTAATTTACCAAAATGAATAAATCTGTTGACTTTTAAGCAAGGTCTGCGCCCTGAATCCACAACTTGTTACTCGCTCCTTAGTAATGAACTCCTGGTCATTAGCCATAGACCATCAGTTATTTACTACTTTAAACCGAGAGACTTCCAGCCGTAAACCTTATTTATACAATCGTTTTGCAGAAAGACTATTTTCGGGTAGAGTGGCTAGGAGAACCCGCCTCATAGCACAGACCCGGATGCCTGTCCCACCACAAGAAGTGCATTTACAGGCATTGGGATGCTCCCCAGAAGAGTTTTCGACGCGATCGCTAAAACCCACAACACCATCATCTCACTGATTTGCCAAAGTCAGCTACTTGCGACCTTAAACCGAGAAACCTCCTGGCGTAAACCTTGCGCCGCCTCATTTAATTGATTAATCGCACCGTTAACTTCCCGCAAAGACTGGGCTGTTTGCGATGAAGCTTCACTTAATTGTACCATTGCCTCGCTGATTTGCTGTGCCCCCTGTGACTGTCCCTCCATGCCGTTACCCACTTCTTGAAAGCGGGGCGTTAGAGTTTGCACTTGCTCGATAATTGACTCTAATTTCGCTCCGATATGACTGACACTTTCTACTCCCTGTTCGACTTCTTTGGTGAATTTATCCATTTCCATCACCCCTGTGAAAACTGCCCCTTGCATCTCTTTGACCATATTTTCGATGTCCAAGGTAGCAACTGCTGTCTGATCTGCTAGGCGGCGAATTTCTCTGGCTACCAC
>CASBRD010000117.1 GCA_949128025.1 Oscillatoriales cyanobacterium PMM_0008
ACTGACCACTGACCACTGACCACTGACCACTGACCACTGACCACTGACCACTGACCACTGACCACTGACTAATGACTTTTCTATTTACTTCTTGCCAGAGAAAGCTGCTAGACCTCCCACTGAGGGCAAAATAGCTGCGGCTCCCTCGGTCGATAATTCGGCCAAAGCTCCCAGAGCCGCGTTAAATAGTTGTCCTGGATTGAAATCGTCCTTAATCAGGTTCCAGAGACGTTGCACTTCTTCGGTGTGGAGGCGATCGTCCTCTGTAAGGGCCAGCACCAACTGGCGTCGCAGAAACTTGCCTTCATCAGATAGGAGATATTGCAGACCTAGCTGGGCAGTTGGGAATATATCGAAATTGTTGTCTGTACGTGCGATCGCAATCAAGTTCTCCAATCGATTCCACTGGAATTTCCCATCTTTGAACAGCACCTCGATCAGACGCCGCCGCAGTTGGGGCGTTTCTCCAGTTAAGAGCCGCCGCGCCACGTAGGGATAAAGCACTTCCACAATCTTAAAATTGGGATTCATGCTCAGTGCCAAGCCTTCCTGCGTCACCAGAGAACGAATAATCAGGGCAAACTTAGCCGGAACGCGGAAAGGATAGTCAAACATTAACTCCGAGAACTTGTCTGTAATCGTCTTGAAGTTAAAATCCCCCACGCTTTCCCCTATCACATCCCCCAGCACCGCTTCTAGAGCAGGTACGATCGGCCCTATATCAGTTTCTGGAGTCAGAAAGCCGAGTTTGACAAAATCTGCGGCTAAATCCTCGTAATCTTTATTGATCAGATGGACAACGGCATCTACCAGATTTTCTTTCGTGGTCTGGTCTAACTGATCCATCATCCCAAAATCAATGTAAGCCATCTGACCGCCCTGCACCCACTTGGTGGGTTGCTTTTCCGCGTCCAGCGGACACTGAGGTGGTAGACCGAACAAATTGCCTGGATGGGGGTCAGCATGGAAAAACCCATGTTCCAACAACTGTCGCAGTCCTGATGTTACGCCAATGCGGATCAGACTATCGGTGTACAATCCCGCTTTTTCGATTTGTTCGGTATCCGTTAGCTTAATACCGTGAATCCACTCTAAAGTGAGGACGTGGTAGCTGCTGTAACGCCAGTAAATTGCTGGCACTTTGACTTCCGGGTCATCGCGGAAGTTGGCGGCAAATTTTTCCGCATTGCGTCCTTCGTTGAGATAATCAATTTCCTCAAATAACTTGGTGCCGAATTCATCGACGATCAGCTTCAAGTCGTGTCCTAAATTCAGGGGTAGCCAAGGTGCCAGCCAACCAGCTGCCCACCGCATTAAGTATAAGTCTAGGGTTAGTATTGGCAGTAAGTTGGGCCGCTGAACCTTGACGGCTACTTCTTCGCCGCTGTGGAGTCTCGCCTGATATACTTGTCCCAGGCTAGCGGCTGCAACTGGCTCTTTGGAGATTTCACTATATATTTCTTCTACAGATCTATCTAGCTCACTCTCTATGATGTTGAAGGCTCTAGCGCTATCAAATGGCGGCAGTTGATCTTGTAATTTGATCAACTCCTCTAAGAAGTCTTTCTTAATCAAATCAGGCCGCGTCGAGAGCGCTTGACCGACTTTAATAAATGTAGGGCCGAGATGGGTGAGTATTTTCCGCAGATGGGCGGCTCGTTTAAACTTGTTGTATTCAACTCGATTCAGCCATTCGTCCCATTTTAACCCCAATATAAACCCAGCAAAAAACCAAATAACTGTAAGGGTACGCCAGATGGCTAGCCAGGGACGTTTGCCGTAGTACCGAGCGATCGCGTCCGGGTCGTAGCGTCTATCTTTAGCGAGTGGATGCTGACTCACGCCTTATATTTGCCTCTTATCTCAATCTCGAATCTTATCTACAGCGGTAGATTGCCGTTTACAGTTCCAGAACTTTGACTGCCTTTTCACCTAAAAATTGGCCCGATCGGGTTTGGGCTACTTATTCAGCAATCTAGTTCAACTGGGCTGACTACTTGTTTTTATCTTTTCTTTAAGTATAATATACAAAACTACAAATTTGTCATATTTTTTTAATATAACTTAAACTTTGACAGATTTTTTTGATATTTAATTGACAAAATACAATGTATTTGGTATGAGAAGTTTAACAACCAGCAGACTGACTGTGGAAAGCCTGCCAGATTCATCTGTGGATAAAAAATCAAGCATAGCATCCTAGTTTGTGAGCCAAACCCGGATTCATCCGCGAACTCAATTCCAATATCCTCTCATCCAAAATCTAAAATCGAATGATGCTGCTAAAAAACCTTCGTTTAACTGCTGCGCTATCTATAGCCGGGTTAGCACTTATTAGTGGATGTTCTACTTCTTCCTCACCACAAGCTACATCGCCATTTCCTCAGAATGAGGCGATCGACTCATCGGCTAATACAACCGAAAACTTGACAAAAGTGGAAACGCCAGTAAATAAGTATACATTTTCAATTGTACCTCCAGAGAATCCAGATCCAGTTATTAACGCGGAGATCGCGCAATACATAAAAATGCTAGTCGCCAAAGGATTTGCCAAGGAAACCCAACAAGGTGTATGGATTCAATCTGGTAATACCCTTTTAGCAAATTATCGCGGCACTATTCCCCTACCAGCTGCTTCAGTAACAAAAGTGGCGACCAGCTTGGTAGCGCTGCAAACTTTCGGGCCCGATCGTCAATTTGTAACTTTGATTGCAGCAACTGGGCCAATTAAGGATGGAGTTTTACAAGGCGACCTGGTAGTTCAAGGAGGTGAAGACCCTCTTTTTGTTTGGGAAGAAGCTATTGCCTTGGGTAATACTTTAAACAAAATTGGCATCAAGCGCGTGACTGGCGACTTAATAATTGCCGGTAAGTTTTATATGAATTTTAAGACTGACCCCCAAACATCTGGTAATCTCCTCAAACTTGGGTTAAATAGCAAAATTTGGTCTAAGGAAGCTGAAAAGCAATATCTTACTTTACCTCCTGACACTCCTCGACCCCAAGTTGAAATTTCCGGTTCGGTAAAAGTCACGTCTTCAACTCCTAGCAACATACAGCCTCTTATTCGCCATTATTCTTTCCCACTTGCTGAACTTGTCAAAAGAATGAATCGGTTCAGCAATAACCACATGGCTGAGATGCTAGCTAATTCTGTGGGAGGAGCAAAAGTAGTTGCACGAAAAGCGGCTCAAGCAGCTGGGGTTCCGCCAGAAGAAATTCAACTTGTAAATGGTTCTGGCTTAAGTCCAGAAAATCGGATTTCTCCACGCGCTGCCTGTGCGATGTTTATGGCAATTGAACGATATCTGCAACCTTATAATATGACTATCGGAGATGTATTTGCTATTGTAGGACAAGATGAAGGAACATTGGATAAGCGCAAGTTGCCTCCACTATTAGTTGTTAAATCGGGAACGCTGGATAACGTTAGTTCTTTAGCAGGAGCGTTGCCTACGCAGAAGCAAGGTTCTGTCTGGTTTGCAATTATGAATGTAGGGAAAGATACGGACGAATTCCGCACTCAGCAAGAAGATCTGCTGAAAACTTTTTTGTCACAATGGGGAGCGGTTGAATCCTTGCCAGCAGAGTTAACGCCTAATATTGAGAGAAATAGTAAGACCTCTCAAATTGAAGTTGTGAAATAGGGTAGTATAGCTAGGGGCTAGGGACTAGGGGAAGAAGGTAGAATCAGGGTTTAGGAATTCAGAATGTCCTAACCGCCTTGGCTGTTGATGTATTAGCTAGCCGTAGGTTGGGTTGAACAGAGTGAAACCCAACTTTAGCTTTAAGTTCGGGTTGGGTTTCGTTCCAAGGGCCCAACCTACAGATATCATAAGTGATTAACCGGACATAATATCACTCATGTACTAACGATGCAACCGGACACGATATAACTTCCGCGTAGCGGCACTAGCCCCTTCTTAATAGTGGGCGGGGATCGCTTGGTCGAGCTACCATAATACCGATCGCATTCTTAATATTACCTACATACACCTGTAAATCGCGAGAAATTCTGACTGTGCCGCTGGGGGAAGCATGAATAATACCGATGCTGCCGTTTTGGTTACGATAAACTAGACCAGTGTGAGTTACGTCGAGTCCCGCAATGCTAGTAGCAACTGCGACAACATCACCCGGTTGCAGTTGAGTGTAAACTCTGCGAATCTGGTTAATCGGAATGTAATTGATGCTTAGTTCGTCGAGTTTGTTTTCCGTTTCAACGAGACACTGGTAATTGGCATCGTTAGTGGCAATTGGTGGAGTGAGACTTCTGTTTTTGCTCATAAAGTTGAGCTTTTTATGCAGGGAAACACCACCCAATTGCGGCGCGATGTCTGCAACATTACCACGTTTTTGATTATCAGATATCCATTCTACAAAATAGTGCAATCGGCTGCAATAACCGTTCAATTGACCATCGCGATAACGCTCGTTAACAATGCGATCGCTAAATGTTTGATAGGCATAATCTTTCACCGCTACACCGCGAGCTAAAGCCAGCACAGTTTCCACAAAAAGCACGCAGTCAAACTTATCCAGGGAGATCGTGAGAGTCTCTTCCTTCGACCCATCTAATAAGTTTGCCTTATAGGGTGCCCCCAGAAATTGCTGTGCGATCGCCTGCATAATATCCCCCATTTCGCGATCGGGCAATTTTTGCTCCACAGCATACTGCATGATGCGCCCAAAACGCGCCGACTCTTTTGTCTGACTAATGAGACTTGCATCTTGACTTTCAGGACGGTTGGCTGTATTGAGATCGGTTGTCTTATTTTTCAGTAAAACTTCTCCTGTTGCAGAAGCAGTTTCCGTTGCTAGAGGCTGCTGTTTTAAAGTTGAATAGAGAACTTGCGGGAGCAAATCTACCGGAGTTCGCAAAGCAACTATTGCACCTGCACCGCCGCTAGCAAACGCAGATCCCAACATAGCCAGGACAAAGGTTTTTCTCATGTTTTCAGTTTGTCACCGTTATGGTCAATCAACAAAGCCCCTACTGCGGTAAAAAAGCGCACTTTCCGACCGCGAACAGTATAACTCAAAGAAACCGTATTTTTAATACCGACAGCAGCCCTTATGAAGTACACCCCCAGAAACCGGGTTTCTCTGTACCTCACCCACTTGCAAGCCGCTGTAACACCTACGGCTTGGAATAATATTAAATTCTCAGTGGAAGACAGAGAATTAGTACGATCGCGTCCTGACGCATCGCTTACCTAAAAAATTGGTTTTCTTATTCTTATCTGCGTTTATCTGCGTTCATCTGTCTACCCTACGGGAAGGCGAAGCGCCTACATCTGCGGTAAAAAATTAAACCAAACGATGAAAACAAACAATTTGACGATATCGCTCATTTACTAACCATAGATCGGCTTAAAACTTGTCTGCTCCACTTTACATCACTGCGTTTCATCCACCGGATGCGGCATAATCAACCAACTGAGATATTCTCTGGCGCAAAGTTTCTAAACCGAGACGCTGACCCGCTGAAATAAACACGGCTTGGGGAAACTCTTCTTGGGCCAGTGCTAGAGTGTCGCCATCTACTCGATCGATCTTGTTAAAAGCGATCAAAGCTGGGCCTGGGGTAACTGGCATTTCTGTCAAGATAGCCATAACGGAACGAATCTGACTTTGCCACGCCGGATGGGACAGATCCACGACATGAACCAAGGCGTCGGCTTCGGTGACTTCCTCCAAAGTGGCGCGAAAGGCATCCATCAAAGCGGGAGGGAGTTCGTTAATAAATCCAACCGTGTCTGTGAGGACGATCGCCAGCGGTTCCCCAGTTGCGGCGTCGGGAATTACGAGGCGTCGCGTGGTGGGGTCAAGGGTGGCAAACAGTTGGTCAGCTGTATACACCTCGGCGTTGGTCAGTACATTTAATAATGTAGATTTGCCAGCGTTGGTATATCCCACTAAAGCTACAGAAGGAACTTCTTTGTGCTGTCGGTTCTGGCGCAGGCGAGTTCGATGCGCTTGCAGTTGATCCACTTCCTGTTGCAATCTGGCAATGCGGCGACCAATGGCTCGACGTTCGGTTTCCAGCTTGGTTTCACCCGGCCCGCGAGTACCTATACCGCCGCCTAAACGCGACATGGCTTGACCTCTACCTGTCAGTCGCGGCAGCATATATTCTAACTGGGCTAATTCTACTTGCAATTTCCCGGCACCGGATTGAGCGCGTTGGGCAAATATATCTAGAATTACTTCGGTGCGATCGACTACCCGAAGACCGATTTGGGTTTCTAAGTTGCGAATTTGCGAGGGTGAGAGGTCGCGATCGAATACTATTAAGTTGGCTCCCAGTGTCTGAGCGGTGAGGGCGATTTCTTGCACTTTTCCTTCCCCGACGACTGTTTGGGGATGCAGACGCGATCGCTTTTGTTGTACTGTCTGCAATACTTCTCCCCCAGCAGTATCCACCAATCGCGCCAATTCCTCCAGACTGTTCCGGAATTGTTGAGCCGTCATTTTCTCTGTCATCAACCCAACTAGGAGAACGCGATCGCGATCGCTGTCTACCTCTTGTGCGACAAATTCTCGCTGAAACTCGGCTTCCAGACTGTTCACCAGATCCAGAAAATCCTGCTTGCACAAAACATCCAGACTCATTGGCGAGGATACAATCCAACCACTTTCCAAAGATAATGGTTCAGCAACGCCATCTCGCATCTGCACCGGATTTGGGACGAGATGAGCTAGATATGTTTCTTTGACATAGCCAAAAGCTCCCCCACCCCGTCGCTCAAACCCAGTCCCGGTGGCGTTCAGGATAACTAGGGCGTCTAACCGCTGGATTGCCATTGCGGTTAAGGCTATTTCATTGGGGATTTCTGGCTTCAGTTGAGTCGCTATGCAGCGAATACCGCTTAGTCGTTCTGCACCGTAGCGGGGTAGTTCCCTTGGTGGAATTTGGGTTTGACGGGGAGTTCCCACGCCTACCCGAATCACCTGTCCCCGGCGGTTGATGTAGCAGCAGAGGGGTTGGCTGATTTCGCTGCTAATTTCAGCCAAACTCTCCGCAAATTCCGGCGTGGTAATGCGATCGCCTGGAAGGCGCTGATGATACAGCTTCTGCAACTGCTTAAGCTGACTGGATTTTAAACCTTGTAGATTGCCGTGAATAGTTTCGATAGTAGTTCTCGATCTTAACTTGAGTTGATCTATACTCAGCTCGGTCTGTGACCGAGCTTTTTTTATCCCTGTAGGGGCGAAGCATTCCGTCCAAGATCTTTGGTTTCAACCAACAAATTATTCACGGAATGCTTCGCCCATTTATGCCCGTGCGAAGTATAGCAGATTGCCGGTTTATGAAATACACCCCAGAAACCGGGTTTCGCGTACCTAGTTATAGCAACCGCTTTCGTCGGTTAAGCCATAAATCTGGGGCAGGGGCTAGGGGCGAAGCATTCGGGCATATAATTTATTGGTTAAAACCGAAGATTTACTACCCGAATGCTAATGCCTCCGGCACGCACTCGCGTTCGCCCCTACTGTCAAGAGTCGCCTTGGCGG
>CASBRD010000118.1 GCA_949128025.1 Oscillatoriales cyanobacterium PMM_0008
CCCATCGGTACTAATTAGTTCTATTCCCCTATCTTAACATATTTAGCGGCATTGCATCTGCCACTAAATATAAAGCCGTGCTAGAAGCACGGGGTTTTAAACCCAACTTTCTGATAAAAAGGTCAGTCATTCGATTTTGGATTTGGGATTTTAGATGAGCCTAACCCCTTTTTTACCCGACGACTAAAGTCGCGGCTTGCGCGTACAAAGCCCGCCGGTGCGGGCTTCCAGAAAAAGTCGCGGCTTGCGCGTACAAAGCCCGCTGGTGCGGGCTTCCAGAAAAAAGGGGGTAGTTAACCCGGATTTGGTATCAGCACTCAGCACTCAGCACTTTGCTATAATTCACTGTCGGTGTCCCATCACGCAAGCCCAACCAACTTGGCGCTCATTTCCCACATACGCTCAGCTTTTTCATCATCGCGTGCTTGGGGAGAGACTTTTTGAACAAAGGATTTGCGATCTTTCTTCTGGCGATTCCCCCAACTCCAGTAGGCACCGGATTGTCTATATTCAGGATCGGCGACTACTGCTGCAACCCGTTCGCCTGCTAACTCTTGAGAGACATACCCTCCTGTGATGTACTTCTGGAATAATGGGAAGAGTGTCTGAAATAGGGGATAGTGGTTGCGGAATAGGGGCGTTTCGGCGACGCATCCGGGATAGAGAGAAGTGAAAGTGATGCCTGTTGAATCGTGATAGCGCCGATGCAGTTCCCGCACGGTCAATATGTTGCAAACTTTGCTGTCTTTGTAGGCTTTGACGGGTTCAAACTCTTTGCCGTCAATCATTGATATCGGTTCTTTAAATCCTGCTGCAAAGCCATCGAGATTTCCTAAGTCTGGCTGTGGCGGAATTTTGCCGCCCAGTTCGTCTGGATTGTGGGTGACGGTTCCCAAAATGACGAGCCTGCGATCGCGATATGATGATCTCTTCAGGTCTTCCAGCATGATCTTGCACAGGAGGAAATGACCTAGATGATTGGTGGTCACAGTCAATTCGTAGCCTTCTGGGCTTCGCAAGGGCTCTTTTAATAAGGGCATATAAATTGCGGCGTTGCACACCAAAGCGTCCAAGGATAGGCCGCGTGCCCTGAAGTTCTCTACAAACCGTCGAACGCTCTGTAAGGAGCCTAGATCGATATGTATGAGGGTGTAGCTGCCTTGGGGCATTCCTACTGTTTCGGCTGCTTTTTGTGCTTTTTCTAAATCTCGACAGGCCATCACCACGTGCCATCCCCTTTGGGCAAGTGCTTTTGCACCATACAAGCCGACTCCTGATGAGGCACCCGTGATTACGACTGTTGACTTCCGTGGTTGTTCCATTCTGCTTAAACTCTATTGACCATCGTTGACTGTTTCTAGGATCTCACATGATTAAATATTTTGATTAGATCTGCTGCTGAGTGGCGGCTAGTGCGATCGCTCTCGGTAAAATTATATGTTCCTGTACTTGGATGCGATCGTGCAAAGTATCCGGCGTGTCATTCGGCAGTATTGGCACGGCTGCCTGCATCAAAACTGGCCCACTATCCACTTCTGGGACAACTAGATGAACGGTACAGCCAGTAATTTTTACACCAGAGGCAAGGGCTTGCTCTACAGCCTTTGCACCCCTAAAACTAGGTAATAAACTGGGATGAATATTAATTACTCGGTTGGGAAAGGCATCAATTAATAGCGGCGTGACAATTCGCATCCAACCTGCCATAATTACCCACTCGACGCCGAATTGCCGGAAAGTCTCGACAATTTTGGCATCCAAATCTTCGCGCTGCTTATAATCTCGGTGATTGATGAGGACTGAGGGAACGCCCCAACGTTCTGCTCTTGCGGCCACAAAAGCACTGGGATTATTGTAAATTACGGCCTGAATTTGGGCTTGGAGTCGTTTAGATGCGATCGCTTCGGCAACTGCCTCAAAATTACTACCGTTCCCAGAAGCCATTATCCCCAATTTTAAGGGAAAGCTTGGGATGATGCGATCGCAAGGAACATCGGGTGAAATCAAGCTAGGGGTAGAATTAGCTGGTATTGGATTTGCAGTCATGGCAGCTGGGAGGAAAAATTGCTCAGGCCAAAAGTATATGGTGAATCTTGGTTGGTAAGGAAACATGAATCCTTATGCGATTTTTCAAGGCAAATCGGAAACAATTCTAAAATGAAGAGAAAAATCTTCATTTTGGAATTGTTTCTGGTGCTAGCCAACTGGATATCCAGCTTGGGCGATCACTGCTCTGATTTCTGTTTCAGGCTGTTGAGTTTGGATGTTGACAATTTTAGTTTTAGTGTCAGCTTGCACCTCAGCAGTTGGATCGACTTTTTTGACTGCTTTAGTAATGATATCTGCACAGGCAGAACAAGCCATAGTAGGAACTTTCAATTCTAGTGCCATGAAATTCTCCTTGTGTTTGATAGCAAATTGGATAATAATATCCAAAACCATGTTTTAGGTTTTGAGGAACTTATAGTTATAACTTAAACCCTCCATTAAACTGGAAAGTCAAGGTATACTAAAGAATTTAATATTTTCTTAAGCTTCTCGATCTGCTAAAGAAAGGGCTAATTTAAGGCATTATACAGACACTCCCCAAATCTCTTTTTAGAGTATTTCATTTTGTTTATGGATCTGCAACAAACTGCACAATTACTTGCCAATGGTATTGCCGTGGGCAGCATTATTGCTCTGGCGGCAGTAGGGCTAACGCTGACTTATGGAATATTGCGGCTTTCCAATTTTGCTCACGGTGATTTTATGACGCTGGGGGCCTATCTTACCTGGTTAGCTAATACGAGTGGGGTAAATATCTGGCTGGCGCTCATTTTAGGGGCAATAGGAACGGTGGGGGCGATGGTGTTGTCGGAGAAGCTGCTGTGGTCGCCGATGCGCGATCGCCGTGCCACTTCCACCACTCTGATTATCATTTCGATCGGACTCGCCTTGTTTCTCCGCAACGGGATTATCTTCATCTGGGGGGGTGGAAACCAGTCTTATGATTTGCCAGTTGCCTCAGCTATAGACATTTTCGGCGTCAAAGTAGCCTTTTACCGGATTGTGGTGGTAATTTTAGCAGTACTGGCAATTGTGGGGCTGCACTTGCTGTTGCAGAATACCAAAATCGGCAAGGCGATGCGGGCGGTGGCAGATAATGTCGATTTAGCCCGCGTGACTGGCATCAATGTCGATCGCGTCGTGATTTGGACTTGGGTGATTGCTGGCACTTTAACGGCGTTGGGTGGCGGTATGTATGGACTGATTACCGCCGTGCGGCCAAATATGGGTTGGTTTTTAATTCTGCCGATGTTTGCATCTGTAATTCTGGGTGGCATTGGTAACCCTTACGGTGCGATCGCCGGTGCCTTTATAATTGGGATCGCCCAAGAACTGCTGCCCTACCTATCAACCGCATTAGCAGAATCACTCAACCTTCCCTGGCTAGCCATTGGCAACGAATACAAGCTGGCTGTGGCACTTTTAATTATGGTATTAGTGCTGCTCGTCCGTCCCCAAGGTTTGTTCAAAGGCACGCTGTGAGCAGCACTGATAACATAGGTAGGACTTACGCAGAAACCCGGTTTCTTTACGAGAATACGTCGTTTGGGCGATCGATCTCAGTCCAGAAACCCGGTTTCTTTCCGAACAGTGGGTAAGTCCTAATCCGCTCAAATCGCCGCAACTATACCAAAATGTGGAAATAATAGGCTGCTACCAGGAAGTTGACACCTAAAAGAAACAGGAACCAGCCTGTGCGATAGGGGTAGGGGGGTGTTGTGGAAGGACGAGTAGCAGCAGTAGTTTTCGTAGCTTTAGCAGTCATAGGGCATTCTCCTAATTTTGTGACTTGATTAACAGATACCAAAAATCGATCCCCAATAGCACAACCTGCGAGAAAGATTTACAGGTTTGGCAGCTATACCCGAAGTTACAAACCTTTACGCAGGTTCTCTCAAACGCTCTCACCCGCGTGGTATGAGCTGCGGACGAGTGGCCCGGAACGAACGTGGGCAAAGCCCATTTTGAGTGCGATCGCACCCAGGTTGTCAAATTCTGCTGGCGTCCAGTACTTTTGGACTGGCAAATGTTCTAGGGAGGGGCGCATATATTGACCCAAGGTAATGCGATCGCACCCCACCGCCCTTAAATCCGCCATTGTCTCAATTACTTCGGCTTCCGTTTCCCCATGTCCCAACATCAACCCCGATTTGGTAGCAATTGTGGGGTCAAGTTCTTTGACGATCTGGAGAACAGCAAGAGTGCGATCGTACTTAGCCCCCCGCCGCACCGGGCCTTGCAGCCGTCGCACCGTCTCCACATTGTGGTTGTAACAAGCTGGATTTGCCTTCACCACCGTAGCAACCCGTTGGCGCTGTTTTTCCTCTGGCATGAGCCGCTCATCACCCTGTCCGCCCCAAAAATCCGGCGTCAGCACCTCAATCTGGGTTTGGGGGTTCAGCTCGCGAATAGCCTGCATTGTCGTCGCAAACCAACTCGCGCCCCCATCCGCCAAATCGTCTCGCGCTACCGAAGTCAGCACCACATAGCGCAAACCCAGCAACTGCACAGATTCTGCCACCTTTTGGGGTTCCTGGGGGTCTAAGGGCATAGGCGCGTGACCTTTATCCACTTGACAAAAACCGCAAGCCCTAGTGCAAACTGGCCCCATCAACAGAAAAGTTGCCGTTTTTTGGGAATAGCACTCGCCTCGGTTGGGACAGCGCCCTTCTTCACAAATCGTATGAATCTGGCGCTGCTTAATAATGCGCTGCACCGTAGAGATTTCGCTGGCTTTGCCAATACCTCGACTTCGCAACCAAGGCGGCATAGCCTCAATTTCAGACCGCATCTGGGAATCCGCTTTTGGGGTTAGGATAGTTGGATGAGCTTCAGAAGGCATATCGGATCAGTAGTTATACGTTAAAACAGGCTACCGGCTCTTTTAAAATTGCTGTGCTTCAAATTGTAGAGCCTTAGTTAAACTGGCATTATGATGGTTGATTGAAACACTTTGGATTCCATCGTGTCTACCTGGGTCGGTTGTAGGGGTACAATAAACTCTGCCCGTACCGGACAGCCGACAAAACAAAAAACTCCAAACCGTGTTAGCGCAGCAGTGTGCGGCGCGGTGAAGAAGCCCACTCGATCGCATTAGTTTCAGAACAAAGTTACAGTCCCCGCCAGAGGAATCGGTCGTGCCTAAAATCCTGGTTATTGACGACAGCGGAGTCATCCGAAGAGCCGTAAAAGATATGTTGCCTGCGGCTAAGTTTGAGATTATCGAAGCCAAAGATGGCGTAGAAGGACTCAACTTAATGCGTAAGGAACGTCCGAACTGGATTATGTTGGATTTCATCCTGCCCAAAAAAAGTGGTTGGGAAGTTTTTCAGGAAATTGAAAAACAACCAGAATTGCGGACGATTCCTTTAGTGGTAATGTCAGGTCGTAAAGACGAAGTTACTAAAGAAATTGGGGAACCATTTGAGTTTTTTGAATTTCTGCCAAAGCCGTTTGACCAAAAGCAACTGATGGCAGCTCTTAAAACGGCGCAGGAGAAATCGAAAAAACCGCGAGCGAGTGCCCCAGCGGCAGCACCAGCGGCAGCACCAGCGGCAGCACCAGCAGCAGCACCAGCAGCAGCACCAGCAGCAGCACCAGCGGCAGCAGCGAGCGATGGAGCAGCAGCAGGGGAAATCCAAGCTCTGAAACAGCAAATGGCTAAGATGCAGGCTGAGATAGATGCGTTGAAGAAACAAAACCAGCAGATTATGGGTTTTCTCCAGAAAATGAAAAAGTAGTAGCTACCGTTTCAAGCCGATTATTTACGCCTAGTAGCACGATGCTGCTAGGCATATTTTTTTAGCTGGAGTTCCTTCAGTGATTCTGCTGTGCTGCTATTAGCTGTTGAAATCGAGGCTTCAAAAAAGCTTCAACTTCCTCCAGACTAACTTGCGTATTTTGCCACGCCTCACGCGCACTCAAGCGTTCAGACCAGGCATTCAGATGGGGATAATTATCTAGAGGTACACCTAGAGCAGGTAACCAAGGCACTACTGTTCCGGCGACGAGTTCGGCTAGAGTGATGGTAGGGCTACCACCAAAATAAGTGCGATCGCTCAGTAACCCCTCAAAAAAGTTCAGCACCGTGTGTATTCGCTGTTCTGCTTCTTCCAGCTTCTGTGGGTCATCCGTAGGAATGCCCAACATCCGATAAGTCAAAGGATTCATGGCAGGAAACAGTTCGTTGACAGTCACCAATTCCACCATCCGCACGGTTGCTATAGCTTTGGCATCTGTAGGCAGCATAGCAGGCGTGGGGTACTTCGCCTCCAGATAGTCGAGGATTGCCAAAGATTCTACGATGCTAAAATCATCATCGAGTGACCTCCTCCCGACGCTAATTGCTAAGGCAATATAGCGCGGGCTTCCCCATATCACTATGAGGCTTTCCTGTTTCTACGGTCGGCTCTAGATACCTTTTTAGGAGTATCCTCGATGACCTCTTCCTCCACAGGCAGCTTGACCCC
>CASBRD010000119.1 GCA_949128025.1 Oscillatoriales cyanobacterium PMM_0008
AATGGTAGGTTGGGTTAGACGCGGTAATTAACTTAATAATGCTCACAGATACGTCTTTGACCGCGTCGTAACCCAACATTCACTATTAAATATGTGTTCGCGACTCATTTGAAAACGCTCTATAATACTTCTCAAGCATAGTTTAGTCGAAAGAGCCGCTATTTTCAATGCTTCAATCCTCTCTTTCCATCACTTCCCCGCCAACAATTTCATAACCCCATCTAGGATTTCGGTTCGCCAAATGCTGAGCGGCGTCATACTCGCCAAAACGACAAAGTTCGGCTAGCTGTTGGTATCCATCTTCTTTCTGTTGCTGCAATTTTTCTCGACGCAGATTTTTTCTTTCGTCGTCTGAAAGCGGAGATCGTCCTAAACTAAACGCATCAATTGCACGAATTGGTTTCATTATACTAAAAAGGAATTAAATCTACAACTTCATCATCAACAATACCATATCCCCATTCCGGATGTTCGGCAATTTGCTTTGCTACGATATTTCGACCCATAGGTGTTTTGTATGCTGACTGCAAAGAAGCAATAGTAGGAGCATTAGATATAGAATCAATATCTTGATCTTCAACTTTTTGCTGTTCTAAACTCAGATTAATCAGGTCGTCTGATTTAGATGATGCTAGCGAAAATTGAGGCCCGATCGCATCCAACTTATTCATCACACTTTCTTTCGTTACTTGCGGTTTATCTGTAAAAGATGGTGGCAAATAAGGAGTTGTCACTCCTAAATTTTTCGCTCTAATGGCGTCATCGGCAATGCGATCGCACTTTCTCAAAAACCCTTCCCACAAATCTTTTCCTACCACTGGATCTCTAAGTTCAGAACTCGCTTTAGCTACTGCCGTTTCTAGCGGTTCTCCTTTTTGTACATAATACTGAATACGCTCCTCTTTAAAAGCTGGATATGGCATCCCCGGTTCTATCTCCCAGTCTCGCTTGATTTTCTGAGTCTCTCCCAGGGGAATTCCTTGGATAAATTCATCCCAAAACGGAGATACCAAACCTTTTGTGATGCCATCTATAATTCTAAACACCAATCCGGCAGGATTATCAATACCTTTATTTTTGAAATGTTCCAATAAGGCTCGTTGAAATTCTTCAAATTGCTCTTGAGAATTCCAAGGCCCACTAAATTGATAATTAGGAGTAACTTTCACGGCAATTGGCTGACGCTGCACCTGGAAAAACTTATCATTTTTATTATTTATAGCTGAATTGGGCAAAACTTCTAAGACTTCCACAGCAGTTGTTTTTGTTGAATAACCGTTGGATTGAGATATGACTTTAACTTGGGCTTGATTTGGTGCAGAAGTAACAAGGCAATTTGACTGCGAAAAGTCCTCCAATCTCTGCTCAAAAGCATCAAGATCCGGCCACAATTCCAGAATGTTAGCATCATCGACCAACCGTTCTTTTAAGAGCGATCGCTCCATCAATCGCTTTCGAGCCAGTCTTTGTTCCGTGTAACTTAAACCAGTTTCTGACTCAATTTCATCAACAGTAATTTTTACCCAATCATGGGGATTCTCCAATTCAGACTGCTTCTGCAAAAGCTGACAAAATAAAACAGCAGCAGTTACACCGCCAGTAACTTTAGCCAGTTTGGGGTAGTAAACCGCTGAATTTCCCAGAAGTCGCCAAAATACTCCTAATTTCAAGCAGAAATTCTCCTATAATGTCAGAGCTTTTTTATTTATACTTTTTCGGTACAAGCAGCCAGCCTTGCCAGCACTTTAGCTAATTCACCAGGCTCAACGGGCTTTGCCATGTGCATCTGGAAGCCTGCCGAGAGAGCTTGTTTGTGGTCTTCATCCCTAGCATAAGCCGTCAGAGCAATAGCCGGGGTTTGTCCCCCTTCATTTGCATCCAGCGCCCTCACTTTGCCGATCAAACTGTAACCATCTTCTTGGGGCATTCCAATGTCGCTCACCAGTACATCTGGTTTCAACCTGCAAAGTGCCTCAAACCCTTCAGAAGCAGATGCAACTGCCGTCACTTGGGCGCCATACTGTTCCAGCACAAAGCTAATCAATTCGCGGGAGTCAGTATCATCATCAACTACAAGTACTCGCAAATCCTTGAGGGGAGTGGAGGCCCAGGTATGAGGGCTGGGTACTGGGGAATCGGTTCTAGGTTCAATAGTCTTTTTAAGCAGGGGCAACTTGACAGTAAACGTTGCCCCCAGTCCTTCTCCTGGGCTTTCTGCACAGACAGTTCCACCGTGCAGTTCCACCAAACGGCGGACAATTGCCAAACCAAGTCCAAGTCCACCGTGTTTTCTGGTACTTGAGGAATCGGCTTGGCGGAAGTAATCAAAAACATAAGGCAGAAAGTCAGATCTAATACCTTTACCTGTGTCGCTTACTGTGAGTTGGGCATAGGAAATTTCAGATTTGAGATTTAAAATTTTCGATTGAATTTTTCCCTCTTCAATTTGCAATCTTAAATCTTCAATTTGCAATTTTTCCAATCGAATCTCGACCCGACCCCCTTCGGAGGTAAACTTAATTGCGTTTGAGAGCAAATTCCATACTACTTGCTGTAAGCGGCTAGGATCGCCCGAAACTAGGCCAAGGTTGGGATCGATCGCACGCTGAATCTCAATTGACTTAGCTTCAGCGGCTAGGCTGACTGTTTCGATCGCTGCTTCGATGGTCGATTTTAAGTTGACCCGACTTTTATTCAGGCTGATTTTTCCCTGCATGATGCGCGAAACATCGAGCAGATCTTCAATAAGTTGCGTTTGTATCTTGGCATTGCGTTCGATCGTTTCAATTGCACGAGCCGTTGTTGCTTCATCAAATTTTCGGGTTCGCAGTAGCTTGGCCCAACCCAAGATCGGATTAAGGGGCGATCGCAACTCGTGAGATAGTACCGCCAAAAACTCATCCTTAATACGGTTCGCTTGGCCTAACTCCTCAGCTTGTTGCCGTAACCGATTTTCCAATTGCTTGCGCTCAGTTAAGTCGAGAGCAAAGAAAACCCCTCCTGACAAAGTGTCTTCAAAACTGGCACGACCGAACAGAACGGAGATGCGGCTCCCATCTTTGCGAATGTATTCCTTCTCGTAGTTACCCCACAAACTCAAATCTGAGGATTCTTGACAGTTTTGCGGATCGCCAGAAATATCTTCTGGTGGTGTGATATCTTGCCAGTGTAATTTGTTGGCAATAAAGTCCGCTCGCGTATATCCTATTAACTCAAGAAAAGCATCATTGACATCGGTGACGTCACCGTTTTTATCCCAAAAACCCATCGCGATCATCTTGGATTCAAATACACTTCTGAATCGCGTTTCGCTTTTTTGCAGCGCCGACTGTGCTAGCTTGTACTCAGTTAGATCACGAGTGATACTGAGTATAGATTCGACCGAACCATCCAGAGCAAACTCAGGCACCACGCGAGATTGATAGTAGCGAGTTCCGCTTGGTGAAGAAAAATCGAATTCCAAAGAACTCTCTAGCGCTGTTTCAAATATATGTTTAAGCCGCTCTTGCCAGAAAACATTTATTTCTGGAGGAAACCCTAGCTCGGCGTTAGTTTTGCCGATGAACTTTTCCCGTGGAATTCCCGTTACTTTTTCTATAACCGGGTTCACGTAAAGGTGGCGCAATTCTTTATCGAACCTGGCAATTATATCGGGGGAATTTTCAGCCAGCGCTTTAAATTCTTGCTCGCTACGATATCGTTCTGATTCCGCCCGCTGACGCTCGGTAACATCCAGAACTAGAGATAGTACCGATAGCAAATTGCCCGATTCATCTAAAAGAACAGAGTTATACCACTCGCAATTGATAACAGAGCCATTTTTTGTGTAATTGCGGTTTTTGGCGATATTACTTTTTTCTTTGCCAGCAGTAAACAGGGCTATTATGCTATTGACAACCTCAACATCTTCAGGAAAAACGAATTGCCAATCATAAGGATGTTTGCCAATTACTTCCGCAGCACACCATCCGAACAATCTTTCTGCTTCTTTTGACCACCAAGATACGCGAAATTCCCGATCCCACTCTATGACTGCCAAGGGTGAATTTTCAACGTGGAAAGTGAGTTTTTGCAGGGCATCCCGCAGTGCTGCTTCTGCCTTTACGCGGTAAGCGCGTTCCTTTGCTTCGCGCAATGCCCGATGTACCGACGGAGCAAGTCGCCCTAGTCGTTGCTTCAGCACGTAGTCCGTAGCACCGTTTTTGAGGGTTTCGATCGCCAATTCTTCCCCTAACGTAGCAGAAACAAAGATAAACGGCAGTTCCGGACAAGTAGTACGGGCGATTTCTAGAGCAGAAATGCCATCAAAGGAAGGTAGCGCATAATCTGCCAAAATCAAATCAAAAGAATCTTTTTCCAATGCTGCAACAAAGTCAGCCCTTGTTTCTACTCGCACTAACTCGCAATCAATCCCAGCATCGCTCAGATTGGCATTGATGAGTTCTGCATCTAGCAGACTGTCTTCTAGCAGGAGAATACGGAGTACTTTCACGAGACACCAACCTATTTTTAAGCTCTTACTTGCTGACTGCTGACTACGGGAGGCAAGGAACCGGGTGGCGGCTGATTTACCACAGCCCAGAAAAGCCCTACTTCCTTGATAATGCTGACAAATTCATGGAAATCTACTGGTTTTACCACATAAGCATTCACTCCTAAATCGTAACTTCCGATCAGATCTTGTTCCTCCCGTGAAGAAGTCAGCATCACTACTGGAACTCTTCTCAAACCAGAATCAGACTTTAATTGTGCTAGCACTTCTAGTCCATCGACTTTGGGCAATTTCAAATCCAGCAACACTACAACAGGATTGCCTTCCATCCGCAGCTTAAAAATACCGCGTCGATAAAGATAATCTAGCGCTTCTTCGCCGTCGCGCACTACCACTACTTCGTTTGCCAGATGATTTTCAGCCAGTGCTGCCAAGGTTAACTCCACATCGTGCGGACTGTCTTCAACTAGCAGAATTCGCTTTAATTCCATTGTGCCTCCTTGTCTGGAAGCTTGGGCAATGAAAAGTAAAAGGTAGCACCTTCTTCTACTGCGCCTTCTGCCCAGGTTCGACCTCCATGACGATGGATGATTCGCCGGACGTTGGCCAGTCCGATGCCAGTTCCCTCAAACTGTTCGACACTGTGCAGGCGTTGAAACACACCGAAAAGTTTGTGTAAGTATCGCATATCAAATCCTACGCCATTATCGCAGATGAAGAAGACGACCTCATGCTCGTTACTGGTGCTGTCAATTTTAATTTCAGCTTGAGGGCGTGTCTGGGTGTATTTGACAGCATTGCCAATCAAATTCTGCAATACCAGGCGCAACATAGAAAGGTCGCCCTGTACTTCAGGTAATTTCTCAACTTGCCAAATAATGGTGCGTCCGTTAATTTCCATCTCCATGTCGCGTTGAACTTCTCGAACCAGTTGCTCTGTGTTAATAGTCGAATAGCGTATTTCGGCCCGCCCCATGCGGGAAAACGCTAATAGGTCATCGATCAGAATTCCTGCTTTTTTAGCAGTTTCCGCTATGGTTTTTAGATATCGGTGACTGGTTTCATCGAGAGCTTTTGTCGAGCCAACCCGTTTCTGGAGTAAGTCTACGAAACCGCTAATATGGCGAAGCGGCGCACGCAGGTCATGGGAGACTGAGTAGGAGAAAGATTCAAGTTCTTTGTTGGCTGCTTCCAGTTGTGCTGTACGCTCCTGAACCCGCAATTCAAGAGTTTCGGTGATCTGTTTGATTTCTGATTCTGCTTGCTTGCGATCGTCTATATCTGTAATCGTTCCCACCCACTCGCGCACCGTCCCGTCCGGGTTGAGCAAAGGCACGGCGCGAGATAAATAATAACGATACTTTCCGCTCTTGGCGTGCCAAATTCGTGCCTCCAATTCGTATATTGTCCTGTGAAGCAGCGATCGCGTCCAGGCTTCATTCACCTGTTCGCGATCGTCAGGGTGTAGTGCCTCGGCCCAGCCCCATCCGGCCTGTTCCGGCCAGCTTTGACCCGTGTATGCTGACCAAGAAGGCTGCGGGGTAACGAATGCGCCTTCAGCGTCTGTTGTCCACACCACCGAGGTTAGCGCCGCTACCAGAGTGCGGTAGCGTTCCTCGCTTTGGCGCAGTGCCGTTTCGGCACGTTTGCTAGAGGTGATATCCAGCGACATCCCTGCTAGAAGCTTTCCCCCAGAGGTGTGTTCCACGGGGAACTTCAAGGACATCCAATCATGTTCCCCATCATCATGCAGAAGAGTCTCCTGCACTTCTACCGTTTTGTCTGCTGCGAGGACAGCCAAGTCATTATCGCGGCGCTGCTTTGCTGTCTCGACTGGAAATAAGTCGAAATCTGTCTTTCCTATCCAATCAGCTCGCTTTCTATTAAACAGATGCTCTATTCGTCGGTTGACGTAGATGTAGCGCCCCTGTTCGTCTTTGATATAGGCAGTTGTTGGGCTGTTACTCATGAAACTCTCAAAGAGCTGTTGACTCTCCCGCAGCGCCTCTTCTGCTTGCTTGCGCTTTGTCACATCTGCGATCGTAGCGAGTGTGCCCAGGAACTTTCCCTTTTCGGTCAGAATTGGATTTGTAGAGACTATTGCCTCAAGATTTGTACCATCTTTGCGACGAAATCGCAAGTCATTTTGCGCTATGACGTCCTGCTTAGGTTGCCATAAGCTGCGGGAAACTTCGTCCATAAACTCGAAAATATGGCGATCGAGTATTTCTTCCACGCTATAACCTAGCATTTCAGCCATCCGCCGATTAACGTAGTCTATCCGTCCTTCTGCATTTATTGTCCAGATGCCTTCGTTGGCGGTATCTACGAGACGACGATAGCGTTCCTCACTTGTCTTGAGCTTCATCAGGTTCGCTGCTAGTCGCCGATTGGTAGTTTGTAGCTCCTTACACAGTACGCTGAAAAGTATTCCCTGTAATACGAACAGGAGCAGCCGCACGCTGTTGCTCAGATCGAGATCCAGGGAATAATAGATGGGAGATAAAAAGAAGTAAGCGCTAAGCAGAGCGGACAAAAAGGTGGCTAGCAGTCCTGGCCCCAGACCACCATACCAGGCGCTTACCATTACAGCGCCAAAAAACAGTAAAAAAGGCGTCTTTGCGATCGCTAACCAGGGGTCTAGCAGCAGCATCAGCAGCAGCGCCAGCACAACAGCCACCACAGCTACGCTGTAGCGCTGAATCTGGAAGCGTGTTAGATTCAACATCAACCTCTC
>CASBRD010000120.1 GCA_949128025.1 Oscillatoriales cyanobacterium PMM_0008
ATCCAAACAACAGCTAAAATACCCAAAATAAACCAGATCAGCACGATCGCACCAGCAGCTATCCAATTAGTAGGTTTCTCCTCACCCATAGCCTCTTGAGCTTTTTCGCGACACTCGGCTAAAACAGCAGGGGGAATCATCTTGAGTACCAGCCAAATTCCCAGCGGTACTATGATGAGATCGTCTAAATAACCGATAACGGGAATAAAATCTGGAATCAAATCAATGGGACTGAAGGCATAGGCAACTACACCAGCAGCCAAAAATCTTGCATACCAAGGAACTCTAGGATCTTTACAAGCTAGATAAATAGCGTAAGTTTCTTTTTTAAGTTGCCTAGCCTTTTGTTTCCATGTTTGCATTATTGAGCTTTTCTTTATTAATAAGTGGCAAAGTGTAAGGTGGGCAATGCCACCCTACACCGCCAAGAAAGGAAGTTGTGCCTATATCTAAGAGAGGGCAGGAGCAGCTTTAGCAGCTACTGCTTCTTTTAACAAAGCTGCCTTATCTGTTTGCTCCCAAGGCACGTCTATATCTGTGCGCCCCATGTGACCGTAAGCGGCGACATTCTGATAGAAACGACCGCCGCGCTCGGCTGGAAGATGACGCAAATTAAAAGCCTCGATAATACCTGCCGGACGCAGTTCAAAATGCTCTTTGACTAAATCCAGCAATAAATCGTCGTCTACCTTGCCAGTACCAAAGGTTTCTACCATGATGCTGACAGGTCGAGCAACGCCGATCGCATAACTTAGCTGAACTTCGCACTTTTCTGCCAGACCCGCTGCCACAATATTTTTAGCCGCATAACGACAAGCATAGGCAGCCGAACGGTCTACTTTCGTGGGGTCTTTGCCGGAAAAAGCTCCGCCGCCGTGACGGGAGTAGCCGCCATAGGTATCCACAATGATTTTCCGTCCGGTCAGGCCAGAATCTCCTTGCGGGCCACCAATTACGAATTTGCCTGTGGGGTTGACAAGAAAGCGAGTTTGTGCATCAGGCTTGACATCAATGTCTGCAAAAACTGGTTCTACCACCGCTGTCCAAAGGTCTTCTTTAATTTTGGCTTGAACGGCGGCTGGGTCTGTGATGTCGCCGATGGTGGCATTATGCTGGGTGGAAATGAGGATGGTATCGATGCCAACGGGTTTGCCGTCTTCGTAGGCGATCGTAACTTGAGTTTTGCCATCCGGGCGCAGGTAAGGCAAATCGCCTGTTTTTCTTACCGCCGCCAATCTGCGGGAAATTCGGTGAGCTAAACTGATCGGCAATGGCATCAGTTCTGGGGTTTCGTTGCAGGCGAAACCAAACATCAAACCCTGATCGCCAGCCCCAACGGCGTCAAATGCCTCATCGCTGGACATCTCGCGAGTCTCAGCCGCAGCATTAACCCCTTGGGCAATATCGGGAGATTGTTCGTCTAAGGCAACCAGAACGGCACAACTGTTGGCCGAGAAGCCATTGTCGGCGTCGGTGTAGCCAATTTCAGCTATTTTGTTCCTGGCTATATTAACGTAGTTAACTTGGGCTTTGGTGGTAATTTCGCCGGTAATCAGCACTAAGCCTGTGTTGACGACAACTTCTGCGGCTACGCGGCTATAGGGGTCTTGGGTGAGTAGTGCATCTAGAATAGTGTCGGAAATTTGATCGCAGATTTTATCTGGATGACCTTCGGTAACCGATTCGGAACTAAACAGGTAGCGACGAGACAATGGAATCTCCTCCTGAGATGAAGGTTTTGGAAGACTGGGTGTTTGGGCTAAGTTGAGCCACTGTAACCAGCCATCATAACAAGATTTCTACCTTTAGGTGGAAATATCGGTTCCTAGAGACACATCTTCATACAGTGTGGCGATCGCTGTGCGAAAATCTAGGCTAGCCAGGTGAACTTCTTCTCCGGCGGTATAGGGGTAGAGTACCCAGCGTCCCTCGGAATTGCGGCGGAAGCAATCTACGCGAACTTGATCTGAGCTAATTAGCACGTATTCTTGCAGGGTGTCTAATTTTCGGTAGTCCGCAAATTTATCGCCTCGGTCAAAGGCTTCTGTTGTGCGAGAGAGTACCTCTATAATCAAGCATGGGTAGCGCTTGAAGTATTCCTCAGTTCTATCCCGTTCGTCACAAGTCACCATGATATCGGGATAGTAAAAGGTATTTGCCTTGTCAATTTGAGCTTTCATATCTGTCACATAAACAAGGCATCCCTTACCCCGAACATGGTTTCTCAGCAAGGTTAACAAGTTTCCCGTAATCAGGACATGAGCATCACTTGCGCCTGCCATAGCATAAACTTGTCCTTGACGATACTCATGCTTGATGGCACTTAGCATCTCTGCTTCTAAGTATTCTTCTGGAGATATGTATTGATAGTTTAGATTTGCAATCATAGCCGTTTATCCCTCTGCACACGGTCAGGTAATCTAATCTTGAAAGTCCGTTCGATTTTTGCTAACATTCATTAACAAAAACTTCTTATTTCATCTGGGACTGTCGGCAGCACCCCATCCACAAGCAGACACGAGAGAACTTCCCGCGTTAATTTCTCAATGTTGATTGCCGCATTAAAATCTCTATCCAATTCTAGGCCACAATCACATCGATAAACTCGTTCTGATAATGCTAAAACCTCTTTGACTTTTCCGCAGTTAGAACA
>CASBRD010000121.1 GCA_949128025.1 Oscillatoriales cyanobacterium PMM_0008
GACTTTTGACTTTCGACGTCCTTTCATCATTTTTCGGCAAGAGATTGTGACAGAATCGAAAACTTATAAAGACACCGTTAATCTGCCCAAGACACAGTTTGATATGCGGGCAAACGCTATCAAGCGGGAACCAGAACTGCAAAAATTTTGGGCCCAAAATCAGATTTACGAAAAACTGTCGCAAAACAATCCCGGCGATATCTTTGTTTTGCACGACGGGCCACCTTATGCCAACGGGGCGCTACACATCGGTCACGCCCTGAATAAAACTCTCAAAGACATTATCAATAAGTATCAGCTGCTGCAAGGACGCAAGGTTCGCTACGTTCCTGGTTGGGATTGTCACGGATTGCCGATCGAACTTAAAGTTTTGCAGGACATGAAACCAGCAGAACGGCAAAACCTCACACCCCTGGAACTGCGCCGCAAAGCAAGAGACTTCGCCCTCAAGACAGTGGACGAACAGCGTCAAGCATTTAAGCGCTATGGCGTCTGGGGTGATTGGGATAATCCTTATCTGACTTTGAATCCAGAATATGAAGCGGCACAAATCGGCGTTTTCGGTGAAATGGTGCTGAAAGGCTACATATATCGGGGTTTGAAGCCAGTTCATTGGAGTCCCAGTTCCAAAACCGCACTGGCAGAAGCAGAATTAGAATATCCTGAAGATGCTCAAGGTCGCCCTACTCACACCTCGCGGAGTATCTACGCAGCTTTCCCGATCGTCAGTTTGTCTGCGCCATTAAAATCGGCTTTGGCCCCATACTTGCCAGAATTGGGGGTAGCTATCTGGACGACAACTCCCTGGACAATACCGGGAAATTTGGCAGTCGCCGTCAATCCTAACCTCACATACGCAGTGGTCGAAATTACTGCCAATTCAGACGAGGAAACACCTAGCAAATTTAAATACCTGATCGTCGCCGCCGATTTGGTAGAGCGGTTGTCGGCTACTCTGGGAGTTAAGCTGTCGGTGAAGGCGACGGGATCTGGGAAGTCTTTGGAGGGTTCTATTTATCGTCATCCGCTGTTCGATCGCGAAAGTCCGATCGTCATCGGCGGAGATTATGTTACCACCGATTCGGGTACGGGATTGGTTCACACAGCTCCCGGTCACGGTCAAGAAGATTATCAGGTGGGTCGGCGTTATAATTTGGCTGTCCTCGCGCCAGTGGATGATGATGGCAATTTCACTAAAGAAGCAGGCGAATTTGCTGGGTTGAATGTTTTGGGCGAAGGGAATAAAGCAGTGATCGAAGCTTTGGCAAATGCGGGTGCTTTGCTGAAGGAAGAACCCTACGTCCACAAGTATCCTTACGATTGGCGCACGAAAAAGCCGACAATCTTTCGGGCCACAGAACAATGGTTTGCTTCGGTGGAAGGATTCCGGGAAGAGGCGCTAAATGCGATCGCATCCGTAAAATGGATTCCTCCCCAAGGCCAAAACCGCATCACTCCAATGGTGGCAGAACGATCGGATTGGTGCATCTCCCGTCAGCGCAGTTGGGGCGTGCCAATTCCCGTTTTCTACGATGAAGCAACGGGCGAACCGCTGCTGACTGAAGAAACGATCGCTCACGTCCAAGCAATTGTGGCCCAAAAAGGTTCTGACGCTTGGTGGGAACTCTCGGTAGAAGAACTGCTGCCCGAAAAATACCACAATAGCGATCGCACTTACCGCAAAGGCACCGATACGATGGATGTCTGGTTTGACTCCGGTTCGTCTTGGGCTGCCGTGGCCAAACAGCGGCCCGAATTGCACTACCCAGCCGATATCTATCTGGAAGGGTCCGATCAGCACCGGGGTTGGTTTCAATCCAGTTTGTTGACAAGTGTAGCAACAAATGGTATAGCGCCTTATAAAACTGTGTTGACTCACGGTTTTACCTTAGACGAACAAGGTCGCAAAATGAGTAAGTCCCTGGGTAATGTAATTGACCCAGCGATCGTAATTGAGGGCGGTAAAAATCAAAAAGAGGAACCACCTTACGGCGCGGATGTGTTGCGCTTGTGGGTGTCTTCGATAGATTACTCTGCCGATGTTCCCATCAGCAAAAACATCCTCAAACAGATGGGGGATGTGAGGAATAAGATCCGCAATACGGCTCGTTTCTTGTTGGGGAATTTGCCCGATTTTGACCCAGCAAAAGATGCCGTTCCTTACGAAGATCTGCCGGAACTCGATCGCTATATGCTGCACCGAATGACGGAAGTATTCGAGGAAGTAACGGAAGCGATGAATAGTTTCCAATTCTTCCGATTCTTCCAAACAGTGCAAAATTTCTGCGTTGTCGATTTATCCAATTTCTATTTGGATATTGCCAAAGATCGGCTTTATATCAGTGCGGCGAATGCTTTCCGGCGTCGCAGCTGCCAAACGGTGCTGGCTATTGCTGTGGAAAATTTGGCACGTGCGATCGCACCAGTTCTATGCCATACAGCAGAAGATATCTGGCAGTATATTCCTTATCCAACGCCCTACAAATCTGTATTTGAATCCGGTTGGGTCAAATTAGATGCGCGTTGGAAAAACCCCGAACTGGCTGCATTTTGGCAACAATTGCGCCAGATGCGCGGGGAAGTTAATAAGGTAATGGAACAAGCGCGAAAAGGTGACACGATCGGATCTTCTCTGGAAGCCAAAGTGTTGCTTTACGTCGCTGACGACGAGTTACGCCAACGCTTGCAGGCTTTAAATCCTGAAAGTCAGCCATTAGCCGTTAGCGCAGACGAACAGCCTGAAGTTGAAGAAGTCGATATTCCCATACAATTAACAACAAAAGACACATCCTCCCAAGAATGGCAAAGGTTCTTGACAGATTTTTCTGTAGTTTTGTCTGAGTGGTTCGAGAATCTGGGCGGATTTCTGCAAAACAACCAAAAACCGCTGACAGTATTTAGCTTAATTGTGGCAGTGGCGTTAGCACTTTATTTAGTGGGTGCGACGATGGATGCTATAAATCGTCTCCCTCTGCTAGAACCGTTGTTTATAATCGTTGGGTTTCTATACTCCCTGCGTTTTGCTAGTGGGAAATTGATCCAAGCTGCCGATCGCCAAGAGTTGTTCGCTGAAATTGAATCTTTTAAAGAAGAGATTGTCGGCAAAACTTCTTCAAGGCAAACACCTATTGTACAACCAGCGGTTAGCACTCAAGGAACTACTGAGATACAAGAACTGACGGCAGACTTAAGCCCAATCCTAGAAGACTCAACACTCAATCAGGGCGTGGATGAGTTGCGTTACCTGTTTATTTCTTCTCAGGTGGAACTGTTGGAGTCGCCAGCAGCTTTATCAGGATTGGATTACAAAGGACAGTCTGACGGTTTGACTGTGGGTGTGGTGAAGGCGTCAGGGGAAAAATGCGATCGCTGCTGGAACTACTCGCTTTATGTAGGCAAATCCCACGAACATCCCCTGTTGTGCGATCGTTGCATTCCCGCACTAGCCTGAAGAAGGGGCTAGGGGCTAGGGGAAGAGGGAAGAGGGAAGAGGGAAAAGGGAAAAGATTTGCAAAATCCCACTCCCCCACTCCCCCACTC